>NZ_JBWZQN010000082.1:0-11385 GCF_056724605.1 Prolinoborus fasciculus
GTATACCTAGCTTTTTCATTAATCGAGCAACAGTACAGCGTGCAATAATATAGCCTTCACGTTTCAGTTTTTGCCAGACTTTACGTACACCATACCGACCTGAACTTTCCTTCCAAATTCGTTTAATTTGTTCAGCATGATGAAGGTCATGCAGATCCCGTTTCGCTCGATGTTCTGGATTGTCCGCGAGATCTAAAGTCCGGTAATAGGTTGAAGCAGCGATCGGTAAAATTCTACAAATCGCCTCAACACCATATCGATCTTTATTGTTATGGATAAAATCCACCATTATTTGTGTGGGCGGTCGAGCTCCGCCTGGGCGAAAAAAGCCGCTGCTTTACGTAGAATTTCGTTAGCACGTTGCAGTTCTTTATTTTCGCGTTCCAGTTGTTTGATACGTTCTTGGTCTGAAAGCTGCTGTGCTTTAACTGGATTTTGTTGATCTAAGTATTTTTGATACCAAACACGTAGTGTTTCAGGAGTACAGCCAATTTTAGGAGCAATTGCTGTGATTGCAGCCCAATTCGATGGATAATCTTTTTCAGATTCAATCAATAATTGAACCGCTCTTTCTCTGATTTTAGGGGTATATTTTAATTTTGTCATCGGGATAGTCTCTCAGAATATTGACTCTCCGACAAACCCGGTACGGTTCAGAATTTGATTTAAATTGCGTTTCAATAGCTCAAAATCATGTACTGCACCGCGACTGGTACACAAGCTCAAGATTTTCTGAGTTCTATAATGAATGATCGCCTGTATCTTAAAAGTATGACTTTTTCTCTTGCTACTATAGCTTTTTCTTCTGTTTTTTTAGGTCTTTGTATTGGAATTCCTGTGGTATCTGCGATGACAACATTCCAGTCTATGCCTTCGCTCTCGGGTAAATCTTTGGGTAAATTAAAAAGATTTGACCGAATCAGGCAGTCTTCAACATGACGGACAATTCTTAAGGCGGTGGGCTCTGAAACACCATAGCTTGTTGCAACGTGAATAAAGTTCGATACTCGCGCCAATACTCAGACAGAGAAGAACTTGGTCTTAGAGGCTTAGCTTGGGTGGTCTAACTTTAGCAAGAATTTGCTTCTTTAATTATTCCACCATTAAATAAAAGGTTGACCATGAAATGCTTGTATATCGCTTAAACTGTGTTTCAGAAAACTTCTTTGAATCGATGTATTTCCTCCATAGATTATGCAAGAAGACGAATAAAAATGGCATGCAAATCTTCAGCAAAGGAGTCGATATTTTTTGATTTATGGAAGAGATCTAATAAATATAAGAATCCAATTAAGTTCTATTGATTAAGCTTGATAGACGACAAAAATAGTTTCTACTTTTTTTGAAGAAATTATTCGATACTAAGATGTGCTTTAATAGCATCTATTAGCTGCTTTTCTCCAATCGGTTTCGTTAGGTAATCAACAGCACCTTGTCTTTTCCCCCAAACTCGATCTGTTTCTTGGTCTTTAGTGCTAACAATAATAATCGGAATATGATTTGTGAGATTATCACGAGTAATTTGGCGTGTAGCTTGAAAACCATTTATCCCAGGCATAACAATATCCATAAGTATCAGATCAGGTAATATACTTTTTGCCATCTGAATACCTTCTTCTCCACTCATAGCTTCAATAACTTCATAGCCATATTTATTGAGCATTTCTTTAAAACGAAATACTTCAGTAGGTGAATCATCTACTACAAGAATACGCGGCATATTTTTCTCCTTGAAAGTTAAGCTTTCCCTAAATTTTTTAATCAATTAATAACTTAATTAAACTTACAATTTGGTTGTTAATAATAAGTATTACAACATGTATCTATTATTAACATAGCTTTTCTTTTTATATCAATAAATATTAATAAAATTTTATATTGATTACTTATTTAATCTCTTATTAGAATAAGTTATATTAAAAATAATTATGATTTTTATATACTTAAATTCACCATAATTTCTAATACTTATGAGTCCAACTTGATTAAATGCATAAAAATACAGCAAAAAAAAACCACACCTAAGGTGTGGAAGATTAAGTGCCGTGGAGAGGCAAAGAGAAACTACAGCCAGTTTCTAAGTTTTATGTTATATAAATGTTAATTAAAGTAATTGGCATTTTATTACAAATTTAAAATAGACTTCTTGCGTTAGTCAAAATTTAAACAGCCCAAAGCTAAATTTTATAAGGTTTTAGCCAATTCAAAAATTAGGTAAAACGACACTTTCGCAAGAGGTCTAATTAAAAATCACATGATTGGTTTAAATTTAATCTATTTTTTAAATTAAAAAATATTATTTTTAATTTTATTTTTAAAATAAACAATAATTTATTTTTAATTTTAATAATGTTCAATTTCTATCATATTAGTTCTATTTATAATAATTATTTTACAAATTAATTTAAATATTTAATTAATTCAATAACTTAATAATTATGCATTGAAATGCCTACTTTTTAGTTCAAGAGATCAGTTAATCCCATATAAAAAATAAGACTTAATAGGGTGATTAAAATATAATCAAAAACAAGATAAATATAGATCTAATAATTTTTAATAGATTAAAAATAGTTAAATAATTAAATTAAATAGAAATTTCATTATTTTAATTTTAATATAGAGAAAATTGTATAAAAAACAACCTAAACCTAAGTGTTTGATTTAAATTATATATATGGTGAATTTTAAATATAATAATATACATTTGTATATTTAATTAATATCAAACTATTTTTTGTAGTTTATGTTTACAAATAAAAACAATACGCATATATTTCGAAATGAATGAATACTAACCAGTTTATTCAAACACAAATATCAATTGTGCTGAAAAAGGCAAACCCGTTGAAAAGCGGGGACGCAAAGCTACCTGCCTAAAGAATATTTATATTCCATGGTCGAGGGGTTACCACGCGTCTTACTGATTTTAAGGTGAGGGTTCCTCTTGTCTTAAATTTAATTTGCCTTGGCAAGCCATAAGTCTTAGTTGCAGTGAATTAATTTTAGCTCAGCTAATTACACTTCTTATCATAATTATGAGGTTCATCATGAAGACTTCTAATGCCAAGTTTTTCAATAAACTCGCTCTTATTACTACTGTAGCTATAGCTGCAGGAACGGGGATATCTGCTCAGGCAGCAGGTACACAGAGTGCCACTATGTCTTTAACTACAGAGGTTGTCGCAAATTGTACGATCACTGCTGATGCTTTAACTGTATCCGGTTACGATCCAGTTGTAGCTCATAAAACTGCTAATTTTGACCAGCAAAGTAATGTAAATGTAACATGTACAAATGGTAGTCCCGTTACAATCACTTTAGATGATGGTCAAAATGTTGGCCGTCAACTTAAATTCGGGACTGATAAATACCTAGATTATGAATTATACAGTGATAATGCTCGTACAGCAGTATGGGGAAATACTGAGCTTAATGATGTAGCAACGACAGGTACTGGCGTGGCTGAAGCGTTACCTGTATTCATGCGTGTAACAGCAGGTCAGAATGTTCCTGCTGGTACATATACTGATGTTGTAACAGCAGTCGTTACTTTCTAATGAAAGGTTTTATTAAATGTCAGATCGCTTTGTGCGGTCTGACGACCTTATTATTTTCTTTGATCATTTTGACCAGCCTTTCTCATGCTGCTGGTTTTAGTATAAGTCCTATAAAGGTCAATCTGACGCCTGAAAATAACAAGATAATGTCACTTAAGGTTCATAACAGTAGTAATGAGCTGGTTGCTATTCAAGCAGAATTAATGAGTTGGAACCAAAAAGAGGGTAAGGATCTTTATGAGTCTAAAACCCGTGAAATTTTGGTGACACCTCCCATTTTTACTGTGCCTCCTGGTGAAACCCAGATTATTCGAGTTGGTTTACGTCGTCCGGTAGATTTAAAGCAGGAACTAAGTTATCGGCTTTTTCTGCAAGAGCTGCCATCACCCATCCCGAATAAGTTTCAGGGTTTACAGATGGTGATGCGGATGAGCCTGCCAGTTTTTGTAGCACCTGCCACAGGCTCAGCGAGCTCAGACCTCAGCTGGCATATTCGTCAGGTTAATAAGGGTAATCTCATTCTTGAGAGCTACAATCGTGGTAATGGTCATGCTCAGATTGCAGAGTTGCGTCTAAAGCTGTCGGATGGACAGGAATTGGTTCAGAAGGGTAATACTTATATTTTGCCAGACAGTAAACATGAATGGTCAATAGATTTTAAAGGAGGTTCCCTGTCTGGTGCGACAGTAAAACTGGTCACCAAAGTGAATGGCAAGACACTCACCAGTGAGATGCGGGTGGAGTAAATTAATGCTAAGGCGTTCGAAGGTATGGAAGAGTACTTGGCAAAGTGTATTCAGTTCGACGATGTTAACCTTTATTCCTCCTGCATTTGCTAACACGCCTGAGGAATCTGTAATTGTACATGCTGTTTATCACGAGCAGTTGCCGGACCGATTTCGGCTGCTCGTGGAAACTGAGCAGGACATCACTTTTCGCTTGCTCTCAAATCCTTTGAGTGATCAGGTGATTGTTGAATTAACGGGTATAGATGCCCATAACCTAGCTGATATTCTAGCCAGGAAAATTCCTAAAGATCATGAGTTGATTCGTCATATTGATAATCAAAATGACAAAGCTGTCACTCGTTTACAGTTGACCCTGAATGATCGTAGAAAAGTAAATGTATTTAAATTAGCGCCTGATAGTACCCACAAATATCGTTTAGGACTGGATCTTTTGCCAATAGTTCTAGGTGAAAATTTTCCGGAAAAACAGGTACAGATTTTCGAGCAATCTGAGCCGCTATCTGCTGTGACTCCACTAAAAGATGAAGCTACATCCGACGATTATTTGACAGAAAAAAGTCAAAATAACAAATTTAATGAGTTTTGGTTAGAAACGACACTGAACAATCAACCACAGCAGTCCACTGTATTGGCATTACAAGACCATAATGATCAGATTCTTTTAGCAGAACAGGATCTGCTAACTTTGAAATTAATCTTACCCAAAACTGTTACAGTCGATTATCAAGGAGAGCGTTTCTATTATTTGCAGGATTTGGGTATACAAAGCCAGCTAGATTTACGTCATTCGACTATGAATCTTCAAGCACCCGCAAATCTGTTTGAGACGACCGAGTTAAGTGGATCCAAATGGCAACAGAAAACATTGAGTTCTTCAGTGGGGGCCTTCTTCAATTATGACCTTTCAGTAGCTCAAAGTAATAGTGATAATGAGATTCGAAGTAGTGGTCTATTTGAGATAGGGGCTTTTAATCGCTGGGGAAGTGGCTCGGCAAATTTTCTTGCCCAACATAATCAGGTGGGTCAGTCAGCGGAATGGATACGTTTGGATACTCAATGGCGTAAAGATAATCCGCAGAACATGCGCACTTTAACTTTGGGTGATACATTCAGTCGTGGTACTGGCTGGAGTGGGGGAGTACGTTTTGGCGGTTTCCAATGGGGAACAAATTACAGTATCCAGCCAGAATTTGTCACCTTACCTTTAATGAGTGTGGCTGGTGAAGCTGTATTGCCTTCAACAGTTGATCTTTACGTTAATGATGCGCTGCGTTTACAGAGAGAAGTTCCTCCCGGACCATTTACTATTGATGAGATTCCCACTATTACAGGCTCTGGGCAGACCAAGTTAATTGTGCGTGACATTCTAGGTCGTGAACAAGTAATTACGAAAGATTTTTATTCTAGTCAAAAATTATTACGTAAAGGATTGGATGAATACTCAGTCGAACTCGGCGCAATCAGAGAAAATTATGGCCGATCTAGTAGTGATTATGGTCGAATGATAGCTGCAACAACTTGGCGTAGAGGGTTAAACGATCGATTTACATTAGAGGGGCATGCGCAAGCACTTACTAAACAAGGCATGATCGGCATAGGTGCACATTCTCTATTACCTTTTGGGGGAGCTCTTTCTTTAGCAGCAGCGACCAGCTATACAAATGGACAGAGAGGAGAATTTTATAGTCTGGCATTTCAATATCAAGGAGCCATTTTCAATTTTGGTCTGGATAGCCAGTTTTCCAGTTTAAATTTCATGCGGCTAGGGATGAGGGAGAATCAACCTTTACCTACTAATCAAAGCAGAATCTATACTAGCTTCAGAGGGATAGGCTCAGGTGCTTTGAACTTAAGTTATACCAGTCAAAGCTATTATGATCGGAAGGATATTGAGTTTCTTACTGCAGACTACAGTTTTCGGCTTTGGAATATTGGTTCTGTACATTTATCAGCTTTGCATTTTTTAAATGAGCCACAAACAACACTGCGAGCCTCTCTAAGCATTCCATTAAATTTCGAGCGTACTAGTCTAAATTTAAGTGCGAGCCATATGAAAGAGCAGAGCGAAGGGATGATGCAAATCCAACGTGGTTTACCAGTAGGAACAGGCTATGGTTATAACTTACGTGTCGGTACAAAGGATAATCAACCACGTCAGGGAAGTATTAGCTATCAAAGTAACTATGGTACTTATCAGTTAGAAGGTTCACAGATAAAAGATCAAATCGCTATCCGTAGCAATATACGGGGTGGTATTGCTTTGGCCGGAGGTACCTTGCTGCCAAGTCGATATATTGATAGTAGTTTTGCTGTAGTAAGAGTTCCTGGTTTTTCTGATGTGCGTGTATATGCAGAAAATCAGCAGGTAGCTCGTACAAACAGTAAAGGAGATGCACTTATTCCGAGATTAAGACCCTATGAACGTAATCAGATTAGTATTGAGCAATCAGACATACCTTTGGATGCAAAAATTAAAGCTTTGAATGTGGATGTATATCCTTATTATCGTAGTGGGGTGATGTTAAATTTTCCTGTTGCCCATACCCGTGAAGTTTTTTTCAATCTTGTGCAAGAAAATGGTACCCCTTTACCAGTCGGAGCTATCGTGACTAACGAAAAAGGAGAGTATTTCCCTGTAGGTTTGCGTGGAGAGGTTTTTCTTACTGACTTAAATGTGACGAACCAGCTTAAAGCTCAGTGGCAAAATCAGAGTTGTCATTTCACGCTTGAAGTACCAGAAAATAATGATCAGATGCTAGAAATGGGTGAAATAATATGCCAGTGATTAGCACTCAACACTTTCTTATTTTAGTCTATCTATGGCCTAAGAGATCAAAAAAAGTTTTAGAAATTAAGCGATTTTTTTATAGCATAATGGCATTGGTACTGCTTTACGTTCCTTCTCTAACCTTTGCTGATTGTAATGTAAGTAGCAGCGGGGTGTCTTTTGGAAACTATGATGTCTTTGCAATTAATCCCACTGATAATGTTGGGACATTAACAGTCAATTGTAGTGTTGAAACATCTTATACATTAAAGCTTGATCAGGGCAACTCAGGAAACTTTAGTGAAAGGAAAATGTCAAACGGAACTGATTTTTTAATCTACAACATCTATAGCGATGCAGCCCGAACCTTCATATGGGGAGATGGTACAGATAATAGTGTGACTATAAGTGGACAAACAGGAGCAACTGGACAACATCCATTGTATGGTCGTATTTCTGCTAGACAGAATGTCTCAGTAGGAAACTATTCTGACACCATTATAGTCACTATAGTTTTCTGAAATTGAAGCTGATACTGGCAAGATATTACATGGAGTTTCATCAGTGGTAGCAGAACGCAATAATTTAAATGAACGAGGATTAGAAATATCCTTATTTATTTTAATTTGGTGGTGTTTCAAAAAGTATGCTGAAAAAAACAATATGGCTTTTGATAAAATAGAGGTATGAAAATAACGCTACAAATCAAATGTCCTACCTGTCTAAGTAACAATATAAAGAGAAATGGCATCAAAGTAGATGGGAAACAAAACCATCAGTGCAAAGATTGCAAACGTCAGTTTATTGGTGATCATGCATTAAGCTATCAAGGGTGTAACTCAGGTATTACCGGCAAGATATTACATTTAATGGTCAGAGGAAGCGGTGTAAGAGATATTGCTGAAGTCGAGCGTATCAGCATTGGCAAGGTATTACGAACCTTAAGTGAATCGATCTATCAGATTCAGCCTAAACAAAGCCACTACGAATGTCTTGAAGTCGATGAACTTTGGACTTTTGTAGGGAATAAGAAAAATAAACAATGGCTTATTTATGCCTACCATCGAGAATCTGGAGAAGTTGTTGCTTATGTTTGGGGTAAGCGGGATTTAGCAACGGTTCAACGTCTTAAAGCTAGACTTAAAAAGCTTGGGGTTCAATATGCTGGAATTGCGAGTGATCACTGGGATAGTTTTATCACAGCATTTCAATGTTGCAAGTAAGTGATCGGTAAGTTTTTTACCGTCGGTATTGAAGGTAAGAATTGTAGAATTCGTCATCGAATCAGGCGTGGATTTAGGAGAAGTTGCAACTTTCCTAAAAAGCTCGAAAATCATTTTAAAGCCTTTGATTTGACTTTCTTTCACCTTAATAACGGATTTGTTTAACGCCAGCATACTTTTTGAAACACCACCAATTTTTTTAATAATTCACAGTAGATTAGTTGGAATTTTATTATTTTCTATATACTATTTTATTAACGAGTTTTCTGATTATGAATCATAATAGATTCTATTAAAGGGTATGGAATGTCTGAAAAAATTAATAATCCTGATACTTTATTTATTCTTGATTTTCTAGGTAAACAAACTGATTTAAAAGTTGTTTTGCATACAGTTTCAAAGTGGTTGGAAGGTTTAATTCCTGGATCAATGGTAACTATTATGTTTTTCTCAGAGAAAGAAAAACATTTAAATTTAATCAGTGGACGACAATATTTTACTTCAGCATATCGTAATGCATTAACAAATTTAAAGATTGGGCCATATGCTGGTGCATGTGGAGCAGCAGCTTATTATCGTAACATCGTTATTTGTGAAGATATTTTTATTCATCCTAACTGGAAAAGCTATCAAAAATTTCTTATTGAAGAAAATATTTCTGCTTGTTGGTCTGTTCCTATAATTAGTGCTGAAGGTACTTTATATGGAACTTTTGCAACTTATTATCGAAAACCGAAGAGCCCAACAGATGATGAGATTAAAATGCTTAATCATGCGGCATACCTGACTGCTTTAGGGGTCGATCTATATTATGAGCGTCAGCATAAAAATGCTATGAATGATAAATATCATTCTTTCTTTGATCATCATCCTGATACAGTATATGAATGTGATTTATATGGAAATATTACTCAAGTAAATATAACATCAAAAAAGATTAATGGATTTGAGGTAGAGCAGATTGTAGGACTACACTATTTAAATTTTATTCACCTTCAATATCAAAAAATAACAGAAGAAGCTTTTAAAAAAGCTACAGAAGGTCATATTCAACGTTTAGAAATACAGGTTTATGACGTTAGAGAGGAAAAATATTGGGCAGATCTCACCTTTTTACCATTATTTCAAAATAGAAAAATTGTAGGTGTATTTGCAATTCTAAAAAATATTACAGACCGATATAAAACAGAAGAGCATTTACAATTATTAAAACGAGGATTAGATGCAAATCCTAATGGTATTGTAATTACTGATGCTACTTCAAATCATCAAATTGTATACATTAATCCTGCTTTTCTAAAATTAACCGGATATTCCGAGAAAGAAATTTTAGGTCGTAATTGTCGCTTTCTACAAGGAGAAGATACAGATATTAATGCAGTTCAAGAAATTCACCAAGCACTTAAAGATAAGCGAGAAATTCAAATTACCTTAAAAAACTATAGGAAAGATGGCACCTGGTTCTGGAATCAACTTACTCTTAGCCCTGTATGGAATCAAAATAGTGAATGTACTCATTTTATTGGAACCCAGCAAGATGTGACTCAGAAACTTATAGATGAAGAATATATAAATTATCAGCGTACTCATGACAGTCTAACTGAATTAGTTAACCGTCAGGTTTTTGAAGAGTTATTGGACCTTGCCTTTTACAAAAAGGGTGAAATGAACAATACATTAGCGGTTTTATATATTGATTTGGATGACTTCCGTACTATAAATAAAGATCTCGGATATGCTGAAGGGGATCAATTAATTAAGCTGGTCAGTCAGCGTCTACGGACTATTTTACAAGAAGATGATGTTCTATCACGTTTTGCCGCTGATGGCTTTGCTCTATTATTAAACAAAGAATATACTCAGGAAAAAGTAACTCAAACAGTAGAAGGCATTTTTAAAATTTTAGCTTTACCTTTTAATATAAAAGGGCATCACATTCGTCTGAGCGCAAGTATTGGTATTGCGACTGATACAGAGGAAGTCGAAAATTTTAGAGAGTTATTGCATCATGCAATTCATGCAATGTATGAAGCTAAAAACGAAGGACGTAACACCTGGCACTGGTATACAAGTGGCAGCAATACGGTTCACAAAGTGAATGACATCCAGTTACGCCATGAACTCATTATGGCCTTGGAAGATGAGCAATTTAAATTATTTTATCAACCTATCGTTGATAGTTTAACTAATAAAATTGTAGGCGTTGAAGCACTTATACGATGGTTCCATCCTGAGCGTGGTTTAATTTCTCCATTGTCTTTCATACCTTTAGCCGAACGTACTGGACAAATTTCAGCAATAGGAAATTGGGTATTAAATCAGGCATGCAAAGATATTACTGAGATTAATAAGAATAGACCAGATCAACTTAGCGTGGCTGTAAATATATCTCCTATACAATTTAAACGTACTAATTTTTTGGCTGAGTTAAGGAATACTCTACTAACAAATAACTTTAATGCTAAGTTATTGAAGATAGAGGTAACAGAAGGGATGTTACTGATGGGTATTGAAAGATCGGTTGAAATTTTAAAAGCTATACGAGCACTTGGAATCAAAGTAGCAATCGATGATTTTGGTACGGGCTATTCTAGCCTGAGTTATCTCCGTCAACTGCCTATTGATCAAATTAAGTTAGATCGTAGTTTTATTCAGCATTTGCCAGAACATAAAAGTGATGCGGCAATTGTTATAGCAATTACTCAAATGGCAAAAACATTAAACTTAGAAGTCGTGGCTGAAGGTGTAGAAACAGAAGAACAAGCTAAGTTTTTAACAGAGAGCAAATGTAATTACTTGCAAGGCTATTATTTTGCTAAGCCCGTTTCTATAGAAGATTTAAAAGTTATCTTAGACAAGAATGCATGACAAAGCCACCAAACTTAATTAGCAATTCAGATAAATTAAGTTTTTAAAAAATATATGGTTACTATGGTGATATTTGTAAATCTATTCCTATTTCGGTGGTGTTTCAAAAAGTATGCTGGCATTAAACGAATCCATTATTGATATAAAAGAACACTAAATCAAAGGCTTTGAAATGATTTTCAAGCTTTTTGGAGAAGTTGCAGCTTCTCCTAAAGCCT
>NZ_JBWZQN010000083.1:0-10948 GCF_056724605.1 Prolinoborus fasciculus
TAACGTCTGATAATTTTTGAATATCTTTGAATTTCATCCAAGGATTATCTCTTGAATTAAATAATTTTGCTGATTAATTTAAGATCAAATAAATTGTACGTTTTTTGATTTATGACGGAAGTCTATTTTCTATATCAATAATTGTGATGCTTCATTTGCCGAATTGAACATTTTATTCATGCTAAAAACGCTATAATAATAAACGATAACCTTGTCATTCAAAGAGTTCAAAGAAAACGATGGCCCCTTTAGATCAAATTGCAGCAGTGTCGGATGACCAGTCAGAGTTAACGATGTCAGTTCTCATGACGCCAGATATGGCAAATTTTTCAGGAAATGTTCATGGTGGAACCATTCTGAAATTATTGGATCAGGTGGCGTATGCATGTGCAAGTCGCTATTCGGGTAGTTATGTCGTGACCTTATCTGTAGACAAGGTGAATTTTAAAGAGCCAATTCACGTCGGTGAATTGGTTACATTTCTGGCCAGTGTGAATCATGTTGGCCGTACCTCGATGGAAATCGGGATTCGTGTAGAAGCTCAGAATATTCAAAAGAGAACGGTACGTCATACCAATAGCTGTTATTTCACCATGGTCGCGGTGGATGAAAATGGTAAACCAAAACAGATTCCAGCTTTGAATCTGGACAATGACTGGAAACGTTGCCGTTTTGAAGCAGCGGAACAGCGTAAAGTCGCGCGTTTGCAAGAAAATCATCATCCTTCATGCAGCATTTATAAAAAGACTGCACAGAGTTAAGTTAAATCGTGATTGAGAAAAGACCTTCATATGAAGGTCTTTTTTTTGCATCAATTTCAGTTTTTCACTGGAGCTTTGTTATTTTTTACCCTAATATAAAACGATACGTATCGTTTCGATTTTTAGATCTTAAAAGTTAAGTAGAAAAATATGAGCAGTGACGAAAAAAGTTCCCGACGACAGCAGTGCATTTTACAGGCGGTCGCAGATGCGCTGGCAGAATGTGAATATCATCAGCTGACGATTGAAGATGTAGCGGCACGTGCCGGTGTTGGCAAGTCCACGATTTATCGATGGTGGAAACATAAATCGGAACTGGTGCTGGACACTTTCAAACAGCATACAGCTTCGGTATTTGAGCTGGATACCTCTAAAAGCCTGAAAAGCAATCTCATTCAACAACTCGGTTCTTTATCTCAAGCGCTGAATCATCCGGTCGGTCGGGCTTTGCTGGTAGTGATTGCCAATCACCGCGAACTGGCAGGTGAGTTCTTTCAGCAATATCTCTTGCCACGTCGGCAACAGACCCATCAACTGATTCAGCAAGCGATTGAACGGGGAGAAATCCGCGCTGATTATCCTTTTGATTTGATGCTGGATACCTTATACGGCCCGATTCATTACCAGATCATTTTTTTCAACCGGATTCCAGATGAACACTATATCCAGAATCTGGTCGAGTTGGCCTTGCATCCGGTCACTGTTCAAGCCTGAGTTTGTGCTATTTCCCTACAAATTTTAAGAGTTGGTGATTATGTCAGTTAGCGCTGAGCGGTTATGGAATCGCTCATTTATCTTGTGCTTATTCAATAATTTTTTCCTGTTTGTTTATTATTTTGCTTTATTGACCATCTTGCCGATTTATATCATGAAAGATCTGGGCGGTTCGGTAAAAGAAGCGGGTCTGGCGCTGACGCTATTTTTGGCCTCTTCGATTGCGATCCGGCCATTTTCCGGCATGATCATCGAAAAGCTCGGCAAGAAAATCTCGATGCGCGGTGCCGGCGTGATTTTTGCCTTATTTGCCTTTAGTTATTTGCTGGTGGATAGCATGGGGTCGCTGTTGCTGGTGCGTTTTTTACATGGCATCTGGTTCAGTATTCTGACCACGGTGGCAGTACCCGTCGCCAATGAATTTATTCCTGAACAGCGCAAAGGTGAGGGCATGGGTTATTTTGTCATGTCGACCAATCTGGGTGTGGTGTTTGGGCCCTTGCTGGCATTGACCGTGATTCAGTTCACCAGTTTTAATGTCTTATTTGGAATTCTTGCCGTTATTATTTCTTTGGGATTAATCTTCTGCTGGATGCTCAAAATCACAGAGTTACCAAAACCTGAAGCCATAAGCACAGAGAAAACCAGTTTGAGCTTGCAGGATATTCTGGAAGTCAAAGTTCTGGCGGTAAGTTTCGTGGCGTTGCTAACCGCTTTTGCCTACTCGGGCATCATGAGTTTTATTACCGCATTTAGTGAAACCAAGCAGCTTTTGGGCTATACCAGCGTATTCTTTATTGTATTTGCAGCGTCCATGTTGCTGGTCAGACCTTGGGTCGGAAAGATTTATGACCGCAAGGGGCCAAGTGCGGTGATTTATCCTTCATTTATTTTCTTTGCCATTGGTCTGGTGATTGTCAGTCTGATTTCCAATCAATGGATATTATGGTTGTCGGCAGTGTTTATTGGCATCGGTTATGGTTCACTATTCCCATGTTTGCAGACCTTGGCCATTCAGTCGGTCGACAAGCAGCGTATGGGACATGCGATTTCAACCTTCTTTACCCTGTTTGATCTGGGTTTAGCCATCGGTTCCGTGGCCATGGGAGTATTGATTGCCTATTGGGGCTTTGAAACTACCTATGTTTTGAGTGCTGTACTCGTTATTGTGACGATATTGGTTTATCGTCAGTATGTTGCCAAAAAGCAAAATAAGCGCCCGGCAAGTTTGGAGTTATAAAATGGAATTAAGACATTTACGTTATTTCGTTACAGTGGCGCAGGAACTGAACTTTACCCGTGCCGCGGAAAAATTAAATACAGTACAGCCATCACTGAGCCAACAAATCAAGGATTTGGAACGTGAGGTTGGCGTACAGTTGCTGGAGCGGAATAACCGTAAGGTCGGGCTCACTGAAGCTGGACAGGCGTTTTTAAAAGAAGCTTTGCTGAGTCTTGAGCATGCAGAGCGCGCCATTCAGTCTGCCAGACAGATTGCGAATGCACAGCAGGATCAGCTGAATATCGGATTCGTGCCGGTCGCGGAAATGAAAGTCTTTCCTTATATCATGCCGAATATCCGCGCGCATTTTCCTGAACTGAAAGCACAGTTTCATAGTCTGACCGATGCAGAGCAGTTTAGTGCCTTAAGAAATGGACAGATCGACATTGCCTTTACCCGTTATCCGGGGCAGTTAAGTGAGTTTGATTCGATCCGCATTTTTGATGAGCCTTTAACCTTGATTGTGCCCAAAGATTCCCCGGCTGCGGCCTTGCCCTATGTCAGTATCAAGAGTTTTGAAAATCAGGACTTTGTAATTAGTGATGAGCAGTCCTCACCGCAACTGCATAAGCTGATTCAGGATTTTTTTAAACAGTCTAAATTAAAAGTGAATGTGGTGCAGTATTCCACCAATATCCTGCTCAATGTCAATTTGGTAGGGATGGGGTGGGCTGGAGTCTGGTGCCGGCCTATGTGATTCCATTGCTCGGCGATAATATTGTGGTGAAAAAGACGCTGGAACCGTTGCCGATGATTGGGCTCTATGCCAATTATCGCAAGGATCAAAAACATGTGGTGATTGATCTGATTTTGAAAGTATTAAAAGAAAAGTTTTGTGTGGATCTTTTTTAATATTTAAACCTTCAATCTGCCCATCTAAAAAGCCGTGCGACAGAAATGATCTGTAGCACATTCTTTTAAATCGGGACTGCAAATCACTTTATACTGAACCTCTAACAATAAAAACCGGTTGAAGCAGGATGATGAAGCTCTATAACAACCCACAATCACGTGGCTTGACCTTGTTGCCTTTGCTGAAAGAATTGCAGATTGAAGATCAGATTGAGCAGGTGGAAGTTGCCTATGAGCATATGCATCAGCAGGCGTATACACGGATCAATCCGATGGGAAAAGTTCCCTGTCTGGTGGATCAAGGCGTCATTATTTCAGAAATGGCCGCCATTTTTATCTATCTGGCAGATAAATATCGTGACAAAGGCTTAGCGCCTGCTTTGGATGATCCGAAGCGTGGGGCGTATTTGAAATGGATGTTTTTCTGTCATGGACCCTTTACCGAATATATCGATATAAAAAATTTACAGGTGTCGCCAGAAAATATTGAAAAGAACCGGAGAAGTTTAAGTTTTGGGAATGAAGTAGCCGTATTTGATTTTCTGAAACAGGGCATCGGGCAGGCCAATCCTTATCTGTTGGGTGAAAAAGTCTCGGCGGCGGATCTCTATGTGGCTTACTGTTTGATCTTTGCAATCTCTGCGAAAATTTTACCGCCATTTGACGAGTTCAAACCTTTTTTGCAGCAGATGGCTCGTCGTGATTCCCTGAAAGATATTCCCTGGTTTCAGGAATACCGAGTCTAATTCCCCAGTCTATATATTAGATCTCTTGCGAAAGTTAATTCAAGAGCATCCAATTCACCATTCCAACAATTAAATTCATTCTTAGACCAAATCGTTTCCGTCTATTTCTATACCGTTCTGTTAATATCCGAAAATATTTAAGTTTGCCGTTGATATGTTCAATTGTGATCCTACGCCGACTGATTTCTTGGTTGATCTGTTTTGCTATTTTGGGTAATGATAAATTCTTAGGTTTCTTGATTGGAATGAGTAACTTACTCTTAATCTGATGAAATCCTTTATAGGCTAAATCTGCCATAATACAAGGATAAATGATCATCTCCTTAAAATACTTACGCGCAATCGTCAGATCATGTTTTCTGCCACTTTCGACCTGTATACTTACAATTTGCTTTAGTCTTGGGTTAAAAATGACCTGTGTTTTTAGCGTATGTTTCTTCTTTTTACCGCTATAGAATTTTCTTTGTTTTTTTGGGACGCTCAATCTGTGACTCAGTGACATCAACGATCACATAATCACCTTCACTAAACTTTTGATTCCTTTTGGGTAATGCAAAAATCCGTGATTGAATCAGAGCATTTTCAACTTTATGAATAGTACGATTCACATTACTTTCAGCAAGATTATAGTCAGCGGATAATTCAATTTGAGTCCTATAACAGCGTAAGTAGTTTAGAGTTAACAATAATTGATCCTCTAAACACAAAGAATGCGGCCTTCCAGATTTTTTCTTGGCAAGTTCAGCGTGTTGTAACACCGATACCATTTTTAAGAATAATGGACGAGGAACTCCAACGAGTCGTTTAAATTCCCCATCATTAAATCGAGTTAAATTTTCATATTTCATGGGGCTAGTATAAACAATTTTTTACTTTCGCAAGAGATCTATTGTCCGGAATATATAAAAATAATAAAAAAAACCACGCCGAAGCGTGGTGAAAAGTGACTCTAATATTATTTCAGATAAAGCTTTTTAAACAGTTGCTGGCTGGTGCTTTCCATCGATTGAGGAATGGCCAGCGCAGCCACGAAACGGTCAGGACGTAAGATCACGACGGATTCAAACGTGTTACCAAACCAGGAGCGGATATCTGTGCCGATATCACCAATGGTGATGACATCCTGATACTCTTTGCGTTGGCTATTTTGCAATTGCACCGCCGGAATTACCTGAATAAATTTCACGCCGAGCATTTTCCACTGTTGCAACGTATCTGGGCTCAGACCCCATTTCGGATCGACACCCCAAGCAATAATCGCAAAATCATTGCCGATCACTTCATCCAGTAATACGGTTTCACCCGAAGCCAGCTGAACCTGAGGCTGGATAAACATCTTACCGACCGGAGAGTTCTTGGCTCCGTTACTCAAAAGTGCGCCGTCATGATATTTCGGCATCGGTTTAAAGCGCATTTCCAGCAGATATTGTTTGATCGGCTTGATATAGTTCAGGGCATAGGCATTGCTGTCACGAACAAATCCTTGCCATTTTTTCGGTGGTGCCAGTACGTGACCTGCCATCACCGACAGGTCAATCATCGCCTTGGCATGGTCTTTACGTTCGATCTGATACGAATCTAAAAGTGCTGGGCCAGCTTTGCCTTGAACAACCAGCGCCATTTTCCAGGCCAAGTTAAAGGCATCACGCATACCGCTGTTATAGCCCTGACCTTGCCATACCGGCATAATGTGCGCAGCATCACCGGCAAGCAAAATACGGTCGACACGGAACTTGTCCGCAATACGGGCATTATGAGTATAGACACGCTGACGGATCACTTCAATACCATCCGTGCTTGGTAACACCTTGGACAGAAGTTTGGCAATATTTTCCGGTTTGCTCAGTTCTTCCTGCGTTTCACCCGGCATAACCATAAATTCAAACCGGCGAATACCATGTGGCAATGCGGCTGATACATAAGGACGTACAGGATCACAACATAAGTAAATATGCGGTGTAGCCAGCGGGTCATTCTCAAGGTCGATCACGATCCATTGATTCGGTGCGGTTTCACCTTCAAAGGCAATGCCCAGGTTGCGGCGCACATAAGAATTACCGCCATCACAAGCAATCAGGTATTGAGCGCGGATGGTTTCTGCATCGCCCTCTTTATTTTGCAGGTTAAGTGTTACGCCGTCAGCATCTTGACTAAACTGGGTCAATTGACGAGAAAACAGCACTTGGGTGTTTTTATATTGCTTTAAGCCTTGCAGCAGAACGTTATCGACTTGTGGCTGAATAAAGGCATTACGGCGCGAGAAACCAAACTCACGTGTTAAAGGTTGAATATCAGCAAAACAGCGACCTTTAGGCGTTAAGAAGCGCATCGCATGATTCGGGGTGGTATGCGGTAAGACTTGATCGACTAAACCCAAAGATTGAATGGTACGCAAGGATTCATCATCGATTCCAATCGCACGTGGATAATCAATCAAACTATCCAGTTGCTCGACAATCGTGACAGCTACGCCTTGCTTGCTCAGATAGTTGGCAATGGTTAAGCCGACAGGGCCGGCGCCGAGAATTGCCACTTCAGTAGTGTAATTAGTATTGCTCATAGCGAATGTCCATTCAATCGACTTGCATTTGATGCTATTAAGGGACAGTGAGAAGCCAGAAACAAGTTAGGCGATAGTAGCTGAAGTATATGGATAATATTGGATTGAAATGGGTGTTTTTTAAATAAGAAATTGATTTTAAATATAAAAATAATAAAAGCTTAATAGCCAGTATTAATTCTATGATCAGTTTTGACTATGGTGATAAATGGATTTTGCGCAATAAAAATGCTGAACCAGCATCAAGCATGATTCAGCATCGAATAAGATCGGGGCAGTATAGGACAAAGCCTACTGGAGAATTACTGTCCCTGATATCTTCATTGAAGGATTAAACGAGTCGTTCAATCACTTAACGTACAGCAGGTTTTGCAGGGGGCGTGCTTTCCGCAGCAGCTTCAGAGGCAGCAGGCTGCTCTGCAGATGCGCCTGCAACTGGAGCATTTGATTCAGGTAATTCCTGAGTAGTCACAATCACTTTTTCTTCTGCAGTGGTGGTTTTCGCATCTGTGGTTTTGCTGTCAGCAAAACTGGTGGCTGCAGCAGCAGTAAGCGTAGTGGCAAGTAAGATTTGTGCATATTTCATTTTTGGCATCCTTTTATTCATGTCATGTAATCTGCTGAACTGACCATCACATCAATTCGACAGATGCCCATCCTAAGCACAGGAATTTTACTGAGCAAATCAATTAACAAAAGCGACACGCAGGGAATAACTGAGCAGATACAAAACTGAGAAAGTTGTTTTATTTCTGTTAATTATGCAGAGTTTTATTTAATGAAAGTGTGTATGAATATTTCAAAAATCAAATTTGAAATAAAAGTTAACATAGAAAATTGATAATTTTGGATCATTCCATTAATTTTTATCTCTGTGATTTTCACATCGTGTTTGCGAAGAACACGCATTTTAAAGTCACACTGTGCTTTATAATGCAGAGTATTGCTATTTCTATTCAATCTCTTGAGAGTCGATTTTGAAAATTCTGTCAGCGTCGCAGGCTATTCCTGTCCATATCATTTCCGGATTTTTGGGTGCAGGTAAAACCACACTACTCAAACATTTATTACAGCAAAAACCGGAACAGGAAATCTGGGCTGTGCTAATGAATGAATTCGGCCAGATTGGGGTAGACCAGCAGTTATTGCCGCAAGATCAGGGTTATGCGGTCAAAGAGCTGTTGGGTGGTTGTCTATGTTGCAGTAGCCAGTTACCGATGCAGATTGCCTTGTCACGCCTGCTGTCAGAAGTGAAACCGGATCGTCTGTTTATCGAACCTACCGGACTGGGGCATCCTGGCCAATTACTGGAACAGCTGACCGAACCGCACTGGCAGAGTCATTTAAACATGCAGGCATTGGTCACAGTGGTAGATGGTTCACGTTTGCATGATCGAGACTGGACTCAGCAAAACCTGTACGCAGACCAACTCAAGGCAGCGCATATTGTGGTGATTTCACATACTGACTTGATGACAACCGCAGACCACGCAGCACTCACGCAACTTCAGACAGAATATCAACCTTATGCCCAACAGTGGTTGTTCACCGAGCATGGACAACTCGATATCGAACTGATCAAGCAGGACTATCGGGGTTCCGCCCGTCAGATTCAGCCTTTGTTAAAACAGCAACAGACCACCCGTTCAGCAGATACGCCCTTAGTGATTCAGCAAATGCCTTATCATTATGTAGAAAGCGCGCAGGGTTATCAGGTTGCGGGCTGGAAATTGCCAAAACGCTGGCAATTCAATTTTTATGATCTGCTGGATCTGCTCTGTGAACAAAAAGACTGGCTCAGAATCAAGGGAATTTTTAATACGGATCAAGGCTGGAAAAGCTTTAATTTTAATCCTGAGCAGTTTAATTATCAGTCGGCAGATGAAGGCATTGATAACCGGGTAGAAGTGATTTATCAACAGTCACGGGATTGGCTGGCCTTTGAAACTGCCCTGATGCAATGTCGTATGGATCCAGAGAAATAATGGTACTGTTTCTAGTGCGCTGAATGAATTATTGGCCTAAATCTGTTCAGCAAAATAGCGCTAAATCTTATATGCTAGGCGCCAAATTTGAGGATTATGTGATGGCGTTAAAAGCGACGATTTATAAGGTTGATTTGAATATTGCGGATATGGATACGCATCGTTATGAGGATTATCAGCTGACGATGGCGCTGCATCCTTCAGAAACCATTGAACGCTTGATGGTGCGTATTCTGGCCTATGCACGCTATGCCGATGAAGCACTGGAATTTACCAAGGATCTGTTTGAAACCGATGAACCGGCACTCTGGGAAAAGGATCTGACCGGGCAACTGGTCAAATGGATTGAAGTCGGTAGCCCGGACGAAGATAAAGTCAAAAAGGCCAGTGCGCGTTGCAAGCAGGTCGCAGTCGTCACCTATGGTTCTGCGGTGGATGAATGGTATAAGCGCAGCAGCAAATTAAAAATCTTAAAAAATGTGGAAGTGTGGAAGTTATCTACCGCAACCACCGACGCATTGCCACAGTTATGCGAACGCACCATGCAGTTACAGCTCAATGTGATGGATGGTGAATGGACCTTGATTGGCGATCAGGGCCAGGTGCTGGTGGAGTGGGAACAGTTACAATAAGGCCAAATAAGGATGCAAGTCTGGACTTGTATCCTGTAGCTCAAATTGCGTATATCTGAGGAATAAGAATACGCAGGGTTGCACCATGTACCATGAACTTTATGATTTACTGCTAGCTGTCGCGATCGGCGCAATTATTGGTGCAGAGCGTGAGTATCACAGTAAATCTGCCGGACTGCGTACCATGATTATGGTCAGTCTGAGTTCCTGTTTATTTACCATTATTTCCCTGAAAATAGGCGTGGCCAATCCTGACCGGCTGGCCGCCAATGTCTTGACTGGACTAGGTTTTCTAGGTGCTGGTGTTATCCTGAAAGATGATAACCGTATTTCTGGAATTACCACCGCGACCACCATCTGGATGACAGCCGCACTCGGCATGGCGGTCGGTGCAGGCTATGAACTCTTAAGTATTTGGGCTACTTTTATTGTCATGGTGGTGCTGGTTCTATTGATGTATGTACAGCGCGGCATCGAATCTCTGAATCAGGAACGCAATTATGAAATTGTCTGTCCATTTGATGAAAATGATTCCAATCACTACGAAATGCTATTTAAGCGTTACAAGCTAAAAGTGGTGCATTCCTCACAAAAAAAAGTCGATCAACAGATTGTCGGACGCTGGATCCTGATGGGATCGGCCAAGAATCATCAAGAATTAACCCAGTATTTACTCAATGATAAGAATATTCAGGAACTCAGCTTTTAACCCATCAATGACCCAGACTTAAAAAAACAGAGCAATCCGGTTTATACTGAGCTTTGAAATTTTATGCTCCTCTCAGGTAAATAACCATGATCAACGAACTTGAAATTATTGATTTAAAAGTAGGTGAAGGTAAAGAAGCGGTGAAAGGTGCCTTAATTACCACGCACTATACTGGCTGGCTGGAAGATGGAACCAAGTTTGATTCTTCTATTGACCGTGGTAATTATTTTGAAACCGTCATTGGCACAGGTCGTGTAATCAAAGGCTGGGATCAGGGGATTCTGGGAATGAAAGTTGGCGGTAAGCGTAAACTGATGGTGCCTGCACATTTGGCCTATGGCGAACGTAAAATGGGTAAAGTCATTCCAGCCAATTCTAACCTGATTTTTGAAATTGAACTGTTTGATGTAAAAACACGTGATTAAAATGATTTAACTGGCTGAATATAAGTTATATTTTTTATTCAAAAATATACGCTGATTCCGGTGCAGTCGCTTCCAAATAGGGTGTGCCGGAGAAGCTACAAAAAACATCTAAAAAGATTTGAAATCAAAAATATTCCTTGTAAATTATAAGAATAATCTCTGTACACGACAAAAATAGATAACTCATTGAAATAATGTCATAATAATTGTTTTCTAACGACGAATACTATGACACATCTCAATGAGTTATATCTTATCTTAAACAAATATCTAAAATGGAAC
>NZ_JBWZQN010000084.1:0-10722 GCF_056724605.1 Prolinoborus fasciculus
CAGAGGAATAGCAACACGATATGATAAGCTAAAGTGTAGCTATGAGGGGGCAGTTGCATTAGCTTGTATATTTATTTGGCTACCTTTATCGGGTAAATTCTATACTTGAAATGTCAACAGACCCTAAACGAATATTTTCATACACCTACCATGAACATGAGGATCACTTGATGTTAAAAGATCTGATTTTAACCCTCGCCTTGTTATGTGTGTGTTTTATCCTGATCATCACTTTAAATGACTGGCAATTCAGCGCTCAAACCAATCTGCTGATCAGTTCAATTTTTATTAGCTGGACGATCTTGAAATTTGTTGGGCATCGTATTTATTTTCATGCCAGTTACCTGCTGATCATGGCAATTTTAGTGATGCTGCAACAGTTTGAAGAAATTTTCTGGGCCATGACCGGCGTGATGGCAGGTTTCGGTTTATATACCCTGTTACAGGTTATATTGATTCCTGCCTTGAAAGAAAAACTGCATTTATCTTTCGGGAAATCCCCTTGGGTAGTTAAATAGCAGTTGCTGCGACATCTGCCAGACTTCGGTCACGTTTAAACATGACATCCACATAGGAACATTGTGGGATAATGGTTAAACTTTTTTCACGGGCAAAATCGACCAGTACATCCAGCATTTTCCGGGCAATACCGTGGCCACGCAGGGAATCATCGACCCAGGTATGATCGGCAATGATGACGGCATCGCCCCGCCATTGATAAGTGATCTCCGCCAGGCGACGTCCTTGATCTTCCATAAAAAATACACCACCACGTTTTGAATCTTGATATTTAATTTCCATACGAATCTAAACCTTTGTTGTCATTTTAAAATTATAAAACATCATTAAAGCGAGGCTCTCGCTCGAACACGGATTTGGCAAAAGGACATTTTGGAATAATCCTGATGCCGTGTTCACGGGCAAAATTCACAGCGGCCTCGACCAGATAATACCCGACGTGCTGTCCGCGTAGGCTGTCATCGACCCAGGTGTGTTCAATCACTAATTGATCTTCATTTACTCTGGAATAACTCATTTCTGCCAGACGTTTTTCATTTGGCTCTACAAACCATAAACCTCCAGTGTCCTGTTGCTGATGCTCGATCAACATACCGATCCTCTCCTTGTTTTTAAGCCAGACTGACATATTTTTCCCTGCTCTATTGTTAGATTTCTTTTAAAGGATTGTGAATCTGTCCTTCTGACCAATACCGCATTTTGCTCAACAGGTTTAAACTGCCGGCCGGTTCTTTTTATCAGATATGTATGTCCAGCTTTTCTTCCACCTCCTCGGTGACGCGTCAATGGGTCTGTGTGATTGCTTTAGCCTCTGCTGCCTTTATTTTCAATACCACCGAATTTATCCCGGTGGCGCTATTAAGTGATATTGGTACCAGTTTTGCCATGTCACCGACCCAGGTCGGGTGGATGCTGACAATTTATGCCTGGGTCGTGGCGCTGCTGTCTTTGCCAATGATGTTACTGACCAAGAATATTGAACGGCGCTTTCTGCTGATGGTTTTATTTGCGGTGTTTATTTTCAGTCATGTACTGTCCTATTTTGCCTGGAGCTTTAGCATTCTGGTGCTGAGCCGGATTGGTATTGCCGTGGCGCATGCGCTGTTCTGGTCAATTACGGCGTCACTTGCTGTGCGGGTTGCGCCAAAGGGCAAAAAATTTCAGGCATTGGGCTTATTGGCTACCGGTACCGCCATGGCGATGGTCTTGGGAATTCCCTTTGGCCGGATGATCGGGGAGGCCTATGGCTGGCGCAATAGTTTTGCCTTGATCGCAGTTGTGGCAAGCGTGGTCTGCGTACTGCTGGCCAAAACCTTGCCTTTATTGCCAAGTGTTAATTCAGGTTCACTCAGCAGTTTAAAAAGCTTGCTAAAACGTCCCAGCCTGATGCTGGTCTTTGCGCTTACCGTGCTTGTGATTAGTGCGCAATTTACCGCCTATAGTTATATTGAACCCTTTGCGCTGAATATTGCGCAATTCAGCTCTGCACAGACCACCAGCTTATTGCTGATTTATGGCGGTGCGGGCCTGATCGGGTCTTATGTATTTGGCCGCTTTGCACCGCATTTTCCCCGACTCACCATTCCGCTATTTACACTCGGGCTAGGGATCTCGCTGCTGTTATTGCTGCCACTGTCTCAGGGTGTATTTCAGCTTAATAGCTTGGCGTTAATCTGGGGCATCAGCATTATTGGGTTTAGTCTGGCTCTACAAGCCAAGACCTTAAATCTGGCTTCTGATGCAACCGATGTCGCCATGGCAATTTTTTCAGGTCTGTACAATGTCGGGATTGGTGGCGGTGCCTTACTCGGCGGTCTGGTAACGGCACATATCGGATTACATAGTATTGGCTGGGTAGGAGCAATCTTGGCCAGCTTGGGTTTTCTGATCAGCTTATACCTGATTCAGCGTCCGGATTTCTTAGGTAAGAAAGCGCCTTGAAGCATGATTTTTGTAAATGAAATTGTAGTCTTAGCAAAAATCTGTCATGCTTGCTGCACATTGAGCTACCGCTCAAATAAAATTTAGTTTGAACAAGGGGAGTAGCCTCCTCCAAGCGTTTAAGAATGAAATTTCAATTTTTAAACGTGTCAGAATATCGTCATTACACTTTGCAAAAAGTCGGTATCTGAGCATCTTGAAGTCACACTTTATATAAAAAAGTGGAACAGTAAGATGTAGGCAAGACCTTGATCATGTTGTTATAGATGTTTTTCATCTGGCAACTGGTCAAGGTTTTTTTATGGCTAGTTGTCCGATGTGGAGAATTCACATGGAAACCATTGGTACACTCTGGCTGTATCTCGTCTTTTTCGCGATTGTCGCAGTCATGCTGGTAATCGATTTTGTCGGCTTTAAGCATCAGCATGGTCAGGAAGTTAAAGTCCGAACTGCTGCCTACTGGAGTATTGCCTGGGTCAGTGTCGCGACTTTATTTGGTGGCGGCTTATGGCTGTATCTGGAGCAGACCGCAGGCACGGCAATTGCTAATGCCAAGGTTATGGAATACTTTGCCGGTTATCTGCTGGAAAAATCCCTAGCGATTGATAACGTCTTTGTCTGGCTGATGATCTTCGCGGCCTTCGCCATTCCACCCGCATTGCAACGCAAGCTGCTGTTATATGGCGTACTGGGTGCGATTGTACTCAGAACCATCTTTATTTTTATTGGCGCCTGGTTTGTACAGGAATTCTCTTGGATTCTGTATATCTTCGGTGCGTTCCTGGTGTATACCGGCTTCAAATTCCTTCGTGGTCAGCATGAAGAAGACAGCAATATTGAAGATATGGCGATTCTGAAATGGCTACGTAAACATATGCGTATTACCCCGCAACTTCAGGGCGACAAATTCTTTGTCCGTCAGAATGGTTTGCTCTGGGCAACGCCGTTGTTCTTGGTCCTGATCCTGGTTGAAGCCTCTGATGTGATCTTTGCCGTCGATTCTATTCCAGCTATTTTTGCCGTCACCACCGATCCCTTTATTGTCCTTACCGCAAACCTGATGGCGATTTTAGGCCTACGCGCGATGTTCTTCCTGCTCTCGGGCGCAGCCTCAAAAATGCATTATCTGCCTTATGGTCTCGGGATCATTCTGGTCTTTATCGGCTTTAAAATGCTGATGCTGGATGTGTTCCATATGCCGATCTGGATTTCTTTGAGCTTTATTGTGATTGTCCTCACTGTGACCGCGATCTTGTCGATTCGTCATAGTAAGAGGCATAACGAAACCACCCTGTAAAAAGTAATCATCAAAAAAGCCTGCATCAGCAGGCTTTTTTTATTGTTCTATCAGGGATAATTTGGGCCATTTTTGCAAAAACTGTTTGCTCAGCATGCGTTGTTCAAACACGGCATAACTGACTAAATTCGGATTCCAACGCAGCTTTAACTCAAATAAATCTGCTAAACCGAAAGGAGCAATCAACTCCAATTCATCATCTTTTAGGCGCAGTGCCAAGGCCGTGACAGTTTCTGGCCATAATGACAGCGCATGATCAATTGAAGTTAAAGGCTCAATATTTTCATTTTGATCGGTACGATACCACTCATGTACAAAGGCTTGATTGGTCACATCCCAACGGATATCTGGAAAATACTCTTTTAACCGATCTGCAAGTTGCTGTTCTATAACGCGAGCCTGCTCATTTTCATCATAGAAAATCACATCGACCTCAGTATGATTTATTTCATATTCCCATCCATGTAAATGCGCCCAGATCACATGACGTAACACACCCGCTGCGACATAAGCGTCAGAGTGTAATTGTGCTAACTGATGCAAGATGCGCATTAATGTGGGCTGCGCACACACGATCTGTTGAAATTGATCATAATAATTGGATGGGGTCATAGAAGAATCTGGATCGCTATTTAAATATGAATGTTCATACAAACATGGCAATTTTTTCAGCTACAATCAATCGAAAAAATTAAAAGCGTAGGTTTAAAATGTCTTCTGTAATTGCAACGACAGCGATCCGTGGTCGCTTCCTCGACATTCAGAATACAGTTGCCCAAGCACGTGATATACACGACCAAGTGCGATATGTAGAAGATGGTATAGTCATCATTCACGAAGGTAAAATCCAGTGGTTTGGTCCTTGGCAAGAAGGGCAGTCACGACTTCCTACCAACGCTGAATTACAGCACTATCCAGATCAACTGATTGTTCCCGGTTTTATCGACACCCATATTCATTTCCCGCAAACGGAAATGGTCGGGGCTTATGGTGAACAGCTGCTGGAATGGTTAAATACCTATACATTCCCCACTGAAATCCAGTTTCAAGATGCATCGTACAGCGAAAAAATTGCCGAATTTTTCGTGCAGGAATTGCTTAAAAACGGCACCACCACTGCACTGGTCTTTTGTACCGTTCATCCTGAATCCGTAGATGCTTTATTTAATGCCGCAACCACACGCAATATGCGTCTGATCGCAGGTAAAGTCCTGATGGATCGTCATGCACCGGAAGCACTAACAGATACAGCAGAAACAGCTTATACAGACTCTAAAGCACTGATTGAAAAATGGCATGGACATGGGCGGAACCTGTATGCGATTACCCCACGCTTTGCACCGACCTCAACACCTGAACAATTACAAAAAGCTGGGCAGCTCAAAGCCGAATATCCGGATGTGTATGTGCATACCCATTTAAGTGAGAATAAGAATGAAATTGCCTGGGTAAAAGAACTCTTTCCTGAACGTGAAGGTTATCTGGATGTTTATCATCATTATGGTTTAACCGGCAGCAAATCCGTCTTCGCACATTGCGTGCATCTAGAAGATGAAGAGTGGGATTGTATGCATCAGACCGACTCCGCCATTGCCTTCTGTCCGACCTCAAACCTGTTCCTGGGCAGTGGCTTATTTCCCCTGAAAAAGACCTGGGACAAAGGGGTCAAAGTCGGCTTAGGCACAGACATTGGAGCAGGGACATCATTTAATCAGCTGCAAACCCTGAATGAAGCCTATAAGGTGCAGCAGTTGCAGGGCGAAAAACTCTCTGCCTTTGAGGCCTTGTATCATGCCACTTTAGGCGGTGCCAAAGCCTTGAGTCTGGATGATCGCCTGGGGAACTTTAATATTGGCAAGGAAGCCGACTTTGTGGTGCTGGATCTCAATACCACTGCCTTACAGCAGTTACGCCAGAGCAGAGCCAAAAATATTGAAGATGCATTTTTTGCACTGACCATGCTTGGCGATGACCGTAATATTGCAGCCACCTATGTCTATGGAGCAGCCGTTTATGTCAAAGCAGCAGTCAGTGAATAAAACAAAAAAATCCCGCCGTCGCCAATACTTGATCCTGTCTGCCATGGCACTGGGCTGTGTTTTTTTATTGAAACGCGATTCAACAGCGGCTAAAAAATGATTACATTTACAGCCAGCAAAACAGGTGCATCTCTGCTAGGGATGTATTAAAATTGCGACGTATTCAGGTGTTGCAGGTCAACACCTTTTTTATTTTGCTATTTTTACTTTTTAGGTATCTACCCATGACCGTTCAAATGAGCGTAATGATTTCCGCTGAAGAAATTCAAGCTAAAGTCAAAGAGCTTGGTGCTCAAATCAATGCACACTATGCCAATAGTGACAAAGAACTTGTGCTCATCGGTTTATTACGTGGTTCAGTGATTTTTATGGCTGATTTATGTCGTGTGATTTCAAAACCGCATGAACTGGATTTCATGACTGTGTCCAGTTATGGCGGTGGCACGTTATCGTCACGTGATGTAAAAATCCTGAAAGATTTAGACGGTGAAATCCGTGGTAAAGATGTGTTGGTCGTTGAAGATATTATTGATTCAGGCAACACTTTAAGCAAGGTACTCGAAATCCTGCAAACCCGTGAACCTAACTCGATTCAACTGTGTACTTTGGTAAGTAAACCATCGCGTCGTGAAATCGATCTGAAAGTCGAATTTATGGGCTTTGAAGTTGAAGATAAATTTATTGTGGGTTATGGCCTAGACTATGACCAGAAGTACCGTCACCTGCCATTTATTGGTGAAATCGGTCTTTAAAATCAGGTTGAAAAAAGTGGCATAAGCCACTTTTTTTATGCCTAAAATGGACAGGAAACCGGGAACAAAAAATAACATCTCGTTTCAGGATTCAACTTTTTATAATCCTGACTTTATTTCAAGATGATTAAACAGATGTGAAAACAAAGACATGACAAGAAGGAGTATGCATATGTGGACAATTATTGTGGCGATCGTCATTGGTTTTGTAGCAGGTCTGATTGCACGTGCCATTCATCCTGGTAATGATAAGGCAGGTTTTATTATGACTACCTTACTGGGTATTGCCGGCTCCTTATTGGCGACTTTTGGTGGCCGTATGCTCGGTCTGTATTCGGCAGATTCCGCAGCAGGTCTGATTGCTTCCGTGATTGGTGCTGTGATTATTCTGTTTATTTATAATATGGTCACCAAACGCCGTACAGTCTAAACCATTCAGATGTTTCTGAGGTTGATTTGACGACCTGAATAAAAAAGCACCGGAAAGGCACTGCTGTCCCACAATTTTTACAAGAGGAAGCTCATTTAAGCTTCCTCTTGTTTGATGGGGACTTTATCGGGTGAAAATAACGCTTTTAAGGTTTTTATTTCAAATAAATTCACTTGAATTATTCTGAGTAAGCGCTGAACTGTCCAGCCTTTTTTCCCTAAATGTTGAGCGAAACTTACCAGTAAATAGGCGATCATCGCAATCCAGATTTGCGTCTGAATGGCGTTCTTGCTTCGGCCTAAAAAGGCTTTTAATTTCAGGTTCTGTTTAATCGCTTTAAAGAACAATTCAACTTTCCAGCGGTCTTTGTAAATCGCTGCAATGGTAGAGGCAGCTAGATGAAAGTTATTGCTGAGAAAGCTAAAGTGCTTGCCACTTTGCTGATCTCTATATTCAATTCTTCTTAATACGGGGGCTTTTCTTTTTAGGGCATGTGCGCTATTTAGCTGAATGGTTTCATCTTTTAGAATGCCTTTGGATTCAAGCACTGGATGTTGCTGGATCACCTGATACACCGATTTAGGTCTAAAACGTGTCACAAAGCTAACGTTTTGAGCGCTTAGATTCGCATACCATTGATAATCGACATAGCCTTTATCAAAGACCACAATGCTGCCAGCGGGAAACTGGAATTTTCGGCCTTGTAACATGTCATTTTCTTTACCATTTTCAACTGCAATAAACTCAGGAATATCATTGCTGTGATTCAATCCTATGCTGAGTTTCATGCTGGCTTTTGAGTCGTGAACTTTGGCCCATTCACATAAGGAAAGCGACAGGTCAATATGACTGGCATCCAGGGAATATAATGGATTCTTAAAGCGAAATTTATGGGCTACTTTTGAGTGTTCATAGTATTTAAGCAACTTGTAAAAGAGCTGTTGATACAAGGCAGCAGGCTGCTGCTCATTGATTCGTGCCAGTGTACTTCGGGGAATAGACTTTGCTCCGAAATGACTCAGTTTGTCCTGTTGGCACTCCAGATTGGATTGAATATCTCTCAGACTTTGCCTGCAGGAAAGTTGAGACATCAAGATGGCAATAAACTGATCCCATCTTGAAGCCGCTCTAAATTTCTGTCCAACATGGTGTACTTTAGCAAGTTGCTCAAAATCCTGTCGCACGACGGGTTTAATAAGCTGATGAAATACGGTATTCTGATGTGACAAAACCTGAATCCTGGTCGTTAAAGTGTTTGTTTGCACTCATATTTTAACGATTTGGACTCAGGTTTTTTATTTAAATCAAACTATGGGACAGCAGTGCCGGAAAGGTGCTTTTTTATATTGAGCGACTGATAGCTTTATTTAATTTTTTTATAAATTGAATTCTTTAAAGATCTGCTCAATCTGCTCTGCCGGATAGGCACCCATCACTTTAAAACCATTGGAAAAAATAATCGCAGGTGTCCCATTCACGCCCATAGACTGAGCCAGTTTTTTATTCCGTTCAATCGGATTGGCACAAGTTTTTTTCGATTTAGGTTGAATCCCTTGAGCAATCAGATCTTCCCATGCCTGAGCTGGATTAGACTCGCAATACACCTGTTTTGAAGGAGCCACCGACTGGGGTTTTAAAGGAAGAATAAAGGTATAAATCGTCAAATCATTCAGTTTTTTCAGCTCTAACTCAAGCTTTTTACAATACGGGCAATTTGGGTCAGAAAAGATGGCAATCTGACGTTTACCCGTACCTCTTACACTTTTTACAGCATCCTGAAGCGGTAATTTTTTCCAGTCGATACTATTTTGTTTCAGCATTAAATCGCGGGTCAGATTATGTTGATCCTGAATCCGCAGCATCGGGCCGGCAATCAGATGTTTGGCATCTTCATTTAGATAAACCACTTGGCCCTGCATGGAACCGCTATAGATGCCTTTCATCTCCGTGGTTTGAATATTTTCAATTTTTAAATTGGGACTGTTTTTTGCCAAGTTAGCTTGTACCGTATCAATATTGGCAAATGCGAAGCTTGAAATGAATGTACTTAAACTAATAATCAGTGTTTTTTTTAACATGAATGTTCTACATGAGTTGGATAAGAATATGCTTCGATTTTAATCGCTCTGCTTTTAAATTTCTCAAACATTTATGTTACTGTTTACACTCAGTTAAATAAGTTCATCATGTTTCACGTGGAACACACTGTATAGGGTTATATTTAATTCCAATATATCCAAAATCATATCAATATCCATTTTAGATAATTGTTTTATATGATAAAAGTATTTTAAATAATAAACATCTTACTCATTCATCCTTGACCGCTTTTCTGCATCCATTCTAAACTGCAGACACTTTCTATTTTCCTCGCTACGCCCTGACATGGATTGGCCAAGGATCAACACTATAACGGCATTTTCATGACAACAACGACCAGCTGGCGACCGTTCTTGATGGTCAGCCTGGCTTTAATGATGGGAACGATTGGTACTGCTTTGGCCAGTCCGCTCTATCCGATTTATCAACAGCTCTGGCATTTGCTGCCAAGCCAGATCACCTACATTTTTGTTGCCTATATGTTTGGCTGTCTCTCGACCTTGTTGTTTTTGGGCAGAACCAGTAACAGCATCGGGTTTTTACGAACCCTGCAAATTGGTCTGGCACTAATCACGTTAGGTCTCATCATTTCCGTTTTTGCCCAGAATGCACTGATCCTCTCGATTGGCCGTTTCATTATTGGGATTGCCTCGGGCCTGATGACCACTTCTGCCATGATGGGCTTGATGCATACCATCCCAGAAAGCCATAAACACACTGCACCACAACTGATTTCAATCATCACCGCAATGGGTTTTGGTTTGGGACCCTTGGTCGGTGGCGTCATTGCGCAGTTTTCCGCTGCCCCTTTGGTGATGCCATATTTACCGATTATTCTGGGTGCCGTGCTGTGTTTGATTGGCCTGTTCTGGATCAAGGCACCCAAGTTTGAGGTACAGCCCTTTAGCATGGCGCCTAAACTGCAACGACCTGAAGCCCAGTTTCATCGGGTGTTTATGATTATTGCAGTGACGGCTTTTAGTGCCTTTGCCGCCTTTAGCCTGTTTGCTTCTCTGTCGCCGTCCTTTCTCCGCAATATTTTACCTTGGCATGGCCCTCTGGTCAGTGGGCTGGCCATTACCAGTATTTTAGTCGTCTCAGTGATCGTGCAGTTTATGGCCAAAGCGGTCGCAGCGTCAAAATGTCTGAATATCGGCCTGATGATGATGTGCTTGAGCCTGATGGTTTTGGCGCTATGCATGTATTCGAAAATCAGCCTGCTATTTTTTATCAGTGATATTTGCTTTGGGATCGGCCATGGTTTTGCCCTGATGGGTGCTTTTGCACTGATTCATCAAATGACCAGCTTAGACAACCGTGCAGCAGTGATGTCGACCTATCTGTTTATTGCTTATCTGGGCACTATTGTTCCCATCATTGCTGTGGGTTATCTGGCCGATCACTGGGGGCTGGATTTCGCTGTGATCAGCTTTTGTATCGCGATCAGTCTATTGTGTTTTGCACTGTGGTGGGCGTATCAAAAATCCCGTCTACCAGCCTAAAAAAAGCCCTCAATTGAGTAATGCCAGTCAGTTAAGAAATTGACTGGCATTTTCTTGGATATTTTTGTGCTTTAATTTTCACTACTCGCGGACATTGCCTTTGCCTTTTTTCAGGTAATACAAATATTTTAGATTGTTCAAA
>NZ_JBWZQN010000085.1:0-10065 GCF_056724605.1 Prolinoborus fasciculus
CGAGGCTTTAGGAGAAGCTGCAACTTCTCCAAAAAGCTTGAAAATCATTTCAAAGCCTTTGATTTAGTGTTCTTTTATATCAATAATGGATTCGTTTAATGCCAGCATACTTTTTGAAACACCACCCTTGATTTAAAGAGCCTTGATCAGATTCGAGGGAGTAAGGTTGTAAATTGATGTATTTGGGTAAGGCATAGCGCTTGAATGAGCGTCATCTCGTAAGACATTTTGAAATTATATAAAACAGTAACTTAAAAAATAGGGGGAACTGCCGTACTATAAGCGGGATGGAGTAAAGGCAGGATTTAGGGTGAATTTAAAAAATCTAGAAGCATTTTATTGGGTTGTGACTTTAAATAGTTTCAATAAGGCTGCCACAAAATTACAAACGACTCAGCCTGCCGTTTCACAAAAAATCACCTCTCTTGAAAATGATTTAGGTTTTAAAGTTCTCGATCGCAGCTTTCGACAGCTTAAACCCACCCATAAAGGCATGACCCTGTTTAAATATGCTGAAAAGTTTATGCGTTTAGAAACTGATTTGGTGGCTGAGCTGACTGAAAACCAGCATCTAACAGGAACAATTCGTTTAGGTGTTTCCGAGACCATCGTTTATACGTGGTTGGTTGAATATATCGAAAAAGTACAAAAAGAGTTTCCTAAAGTTTCAGTGGAAATTGTGGTGGATTTAACCCCAAATTTGCAAGAAGGTGTGCGTACCGGGGATTTGGACATGGCCTTTTTGTTGGGCCCGACTTTGGCTTTTGAGTGTGTAGAGCAGGCGCTATGTGACTTTGAACTGAGTTTTTTGGCAGCTCCATCTTTTAAAGGTGGTGTGGGCCAAATGTCGTTTAAGGCATTAATGTCTCATACCATTTTAACTTACCCGAAAATTACCTATCCCTATAAAGAGCTCAAGGCCAAAATGAAAGAGCAGGCACTAGATGAGCCGCTTTCAATTACCAGTTATTCGCTTGCGACCTTATTGCGTCTTGCGGAGCAAGGTTTGGGGATCGCCGTTGTGCCGACCTTAACGGCCTTAAAGGAAATTACCGATGGTCGCTTGGAAATTTTAAATACCCCGATCCAGCTCAAAACCTTTCATTTCACCTCGATTTATATGCAAGGAAATGATGCTGCCTTGAAAGAGAAATTAACCGATGTCGCAGTCACTGTTTCTGAAAGCGCAATGAAAAGACTGCTTGAGAAAATTAAAAAATAATTGAGGCGTACGTAGCTTTTTGACAAGCAATGTTTCTTTATCTCAAACCGTAATTTGTTTGAAAAACTATAAAAGCAGCTTATCGTGCGTGATAAGTAAAATTTATCATTAGACTTTTAATAAATAAAAAATAATAAAATACAGTAATTTAGTTTTAATAATGGATGTAAAAAGTCGTATTGTTCATCGCGCTTGCCTATGTTCTTATTTCAAATAGAAGATTTGATCCGCCATGGCTTTGGTTGGGCAACAGGGAATCTTTGTCAGTTAAAGGGATTTAAGAACAGAATTTGTAAGCAAAATGATGTTCTTGGTTCAACTTGAAAATAGCGTTATTAAGCTCAAATGGACGAGGAACGCATTAAATATGTCTTTATTAAAATCTTCTTTTTTATCAGATCGCCAATGGGCCATTGTTGCTTCAATCTTTATGATGGCAACTTCCGCCATGGGACCTGGTTTTCTAACTCAAACTGCGGTCTTTACTGTGAAATTGGGTGCGGCGTTTGGCTTTGCCATTCTAGTGTCTATTTTGATTGATTATGTGGTGCAGCAAAACATTTGGCGTGTCGTAACGCTGACGCAAATGCGTGCCTCGGATATTGCCAATAAAGCCTTGCCGGGCAGTGGTTACTTACTGGCTTTTCTGGTCATTTTGGGTGGCTTTTTCTTCAGTATTGGTAATATTGCAGGTGCGGCTTTAGGTCTCAATGCATTATTTGGGTTAGACACTAAATGGGGCGGCATTTTAAGTGGTGCTTTAGCCATTTTAATTTTTGCTTCAAGAAAAGCCACGCTGGCCATGGATAAAAGCATGATCGTTTTGGGGTTGCTCAAAATCATCTTGATTATCATTGTTGCCGTCATTGTGATGCCACCTGTGGGCCAAGCTGTTCATCAAACGTTTGCACCCGACCAGATTGATTTTGCCATCATCACCACGATTGTTGGTGGAACGGTCGGCGGCTATATCTGCTATGCAGGCGCCCATCGTTTACTGGATAAAGGTGCGGTTGGCCCTGAAAATATTGATGAAGTTGCAAGAGCCGCAACCAAAGGTATTGTGGTTGTAGGCATCATGCGTTATGTGCTGTTTTTAGCTTTCTTGGGTGTGGTGGTAAGTGGCGCAAGTATTGATTTAGCCAGCCATGATGCCAATCCCGCAGCGCAAGCTTTTCAATATGCCGCAGGAACTTTTGGTTATAAATTATTTGGTCTAATTTTCTGGGCAGCAGGGATCAGTAGTACCATTGGCGCCGCTTATACTTCGGTTTCATTCTTTACCGCATTTAAGAAAAACCTCAGTCCAAAGCAAACCAATTACACCACCATTACATTTATCTCTTTAGCTTTATTACTGTATGTCGTACTGGGCGCAACCCCTGCTGGACTTTTGATTTTTGTTGGTGGCTTTAATGGCTTGGTACTGCCAATTGGTTTAACGATTTTTGTTTATGTAGCTGCTTGTCGTAAAGATATGATGGGGAATTATAACTATCCAAAATGGTTACTTATTTTGGGTGTACTCACATGTATGTTGACATGGTGGATGGGCTATATGTCCTTTACTACAGTCTTTAATTATTTAACCAAACTTTAAGCCAGACGATGGTGAAGTGATAAAGGAATTAAGCCATGTTTGTAGATTTAAATAGTGACTTGGGTGAAAGTTTTGGTTCGTGGAAAATGGGCAATGATGACCAAATTCTACCTGTGGTCACGAGTGCCAATATTGCATGTGGCTTTCATGCAGGTGATCCGCTGGGGATTTTAAAGACACTGCGGAAGGCTGTTGAATTAAATGTCACGATTGGCGCGCATGTATCTTATCCAGACCTTGTCGGTTTTGGTCGCCGTAATATGGATGTGTCACGTGATGAGCTGATTGCCGATGTGCTGTATCAAATTTCTGCACTGGATGGTCTAGCTAAAGTGGCTGGTTCTCAAGTGCAATATGTGAAACCACATGGTGCACTGTATAACACCATTGCACACGACCACGCTCAAGCCGCTGCGGTGATTGATGCTATCAAGATGTATAACCCAGAACTGGTTTTGGTGGCACTGGCAGGTTCCCACTTGGTTGAGCAAGCACGTGCAGCAGGCTTAAAGGTTGTATCTGAGGCATTTGCAGACCGTGCTTATAACAGTGATGGCTCATTGGTTTCACGACGTTTGGATGGGGCTGTTTTACATGATTCGGCCTTTGTGGCACGCCGTGTAGTGTCTATGTTGAAAAATGGCGGCGTTGAGTCGATTGATGGTGTATTTACCCCGATTCAAGCGGACACGATTTGCTTACATGGTGACACCGCAGGTGCCTTAGAGATGTCGGCTGCGATTAAAGCTGAACTGTTAAATCATCATATTGAAATTCGCCCCTTTGTTTTAAAGCATCAGGACGTACGCAATGTATAAGGATATCCGAGTCGACTCAGAACAGCTTGAAGCCGCTTTAGCGGCACGTTTAAAAATCCGTGCAGGCTTTGATAAACCAACGGCGGGTATGGCTGCAGGCATGACGCAGGTCAATATGATTTCGGTGCCTAAAGATTGGGCTTATGATTTTCTACTGTATGCACATCGCAATCCGCAAAGCTGTCCTGTTTTAGACGTGCTAGAGGAAGGTGTTTATGCCACAAGACTGGCAGAGAACTCAGATATACGCACCGACTTTCCACGTTATCGCATCTGGAAAGAGGGTGAAATGGTCGATGAAGTCACGGATGCGAGTGACATTTATCATGCGCATCCTGACTTGGTAACGTTTCTAATTGGCTGTAGTTTCTCTTTTGAAACAGCACTGCAAGAGGCGGGCATTGAAGTTCGTCATATCCATGATCAGACCAATGTACCGATGTATTTGAGCAATATTCAATGTCAGCCTGCGGGTCGTATTTCGGGCAATATGGTGGTTTCTATGCGCCCAATTCCATCCCATCAAATCACGGATGCCGTCAAAATTACAGCACGGATGCCAAGTGTGCATGGAGCGCCCGTGCATATTGGACATCCTGAAGGTTTAGGCATTCGTGATGTGAATCAGCCAGACTTTGGTGATGCTTCACGTATTGAGGCTGGGGAAATTCCAGTGTTTTGGGCTTGTGGTGTAACCCCACAAGCAGCGGTGATGAACTCAAAAATTCCTTTTGCCATAAGCCATGCACCCGGTCATATGTTGATTACAGACATTCCTGATCGTGCATGGATAGGTTAAGCAGCACCAAAGAACAATTAAAAGGATAGGCATATGCGTTTTTTATCGGTAAACGCGGATTGTTTTCTTATAGAGCTTGCCAGCTTAGAGGAAACATTGGCGTTGTACAATAAATTGCACACGATGCAATTGAATGGAATTAAAGACTTAGTCCCTGCTGCAAAAACGATTTTGGTATTTTTTAATGAAATCGAGACCACCTTTAAAACACTGGTTGCTTCAATTCAGACTGTAAAAATTGGTTCAGGCGGTGAGCGTAATGCCCAAGAATTGATTATTCCTATCTGCTATACGGGCGAAGATCTTGCTCAGGTTGCAGAGTTACAAGGGCTTTCAATTGCTGATGTGATTTTGAAGCATCGTCAAAGTGTTTGGAATGTGGCTTTTATCGGTTTTGCACCGGGCTTTGCTTATATGAGCAGTCCCGATCGACCTTTTACAGATATTCCTCGCTTAGCTGTGCCACGTAAAAAAATACCGTCGGGTTCTTTGGGACTGGCAGGACAATATTCAGGGATTTACCCGAAAGATAGTCCGGGGGGCTGGCAGCTGATCGGTACGACTGCTGCAAAAATGTGGGATCTAGAGCGTAAAAATCCAGCGCTACTGTTACCAGGAATGACTGTACATTTTGAAGATGTCACACATCAACCGACCACGGTTAGCGTACCACAGCAAGTCACTCGTACAGTTGAACCTAAACAATCCATGCCTGTGTTTACGGTAACTGCACCGAGTCTACAGATGTTGATCCAAGATGAAGGACGTTTTAACCAGACCAAGATTGGTGTTGGTGTTGCAGGGGCGATGGATGTATCGGCGATGCACAGTGCAAATCGAATTGTCGGTAACCCAACTCCGACGCCTGTGATTGAAGTTTTAAATGGTGGTTTGAAAGCCAAAATGCATCAGTCCGCAGTCATTGCGGTTACGGGAGCGATTTCAAACATCCACGTGAAATTTAGTGATGGACAAAAGACTGACTTTGGCAGTTATCAAGCGATTGCTCTTGATGAAGGTGATGAATTTCAGATTCAAGCACCGACGGCAGGGCTGAGGAATTATCTGGCGATTCGTGGTGGTATCGACATGCAGCCTGTGCTGAATAGTGCCTCATTTGATAGTTTGGCCATATTAGGACCAGAACCTCTAAAAATGGGGGATACGGTTTATCAAGGACAGGTTGAAGTTTCAAATATCAGTAATACTGAAATTGCGAAGTTAAACTTGCCCAAAGTCGGCGATGTAGTAGAGCTCGACATTGTGATGGGACCGCGAACGGATTGGTTCGAAGCAGAGAGTATTGAGCGCTTATGTCAGCAAGCTTGGCTTGTGACTAATGAAAGCAATCGAGTTGGACTGAGGCTTTCAGGTGAACAACCATTGCAACGCAAAATTACCCATGAGTTGGAAAGTGAAGGAACTTGTATTGGTGCCTTACAGATTCCACCCAGTGGTCAACCTGTACTGTTTATGAATGACCATCCTTTAACTGGTGGTTACCCCGTCATTGCGGCTGTGGCGAAGCACCATAGGGATTTGGTGGCACAGATTCCAGCAGGGTGCCAAATCAAATTTAAAAAAATGACCGAATTTACAGATTTTGAGAATGAATGATGACTACTGAAAAATTATTAATTGCAAACCGTGGTGAAATTGCCGTTCGTATTATTCATGCTTGCCGTGATATGGGTATTAGCTCAGTTGCGTTATATGCCGATGACGATATGGACAGTATGCATGTCGAACTGGCGGATGAAGCATGGGGGCTGGCGGGTGCAACTGCACGTGAAACCTATTTGAATATTCCAGCCATTCTTGAGGTTGCTAAAAAATCTAAGGCGACCATGGTGCATCCGGGTTATGGCTTTTTATCTGAACGTGCTGAATTTGCACAGGCCGTAATTGATGCAGGCTTAAAGTGGGTAGGGCCATCGCCAAGCGCCATTGAAAAATTGGGTGATAAAATTGAAGCACGTAAGATAGCTGCTTCAGTGGGTGCACCTTTAGTTCAAGGTACACAAGACCCTCTAAATAATGCTGATGAAGCACTCGAGTTTGCAAAGCAGTTTGGTTTACCTATTGCGATTAAGGCCGCTTTTGGCGGTGGTGGTCGCGGTTTAAAAGTCGTTTGGAAACTGGAAGATGTAAAGGAGCTGTATGATTCGGCTGTACGTGAAGCACAAGCCGCTTTTGGCCGCGGTGAGTGTTTTGTTGAGCAATACTTAGATCAACCTCGCCATGTCGAAGCGCAAGTGATTGCCGATCAACATGGCAATGTAGTGGTTTTAGGTACACGTGATTGTTCGCTACAGCGTCGTAATCAAAAACTGATTGAAGAAGCGCCAGCGCCTTTTATCAGCGATGCGATATATCAAGAAATTTTAACTTCGGCTAAAAATATCTGTCAGGCAGCCAACTATGTCGGTGCGGGTACAGTTGAATATTTGCTGAGCCGTGATGGAAAGCTTTCATTTTTAGAGGTTAATACCCGCTTGCAGGTGGAACATCCTGTTACTGAAGAAACGGCCAAAGTCGATTTGGTGGTTGAGCAAATTCGCGTGGCTCAAGGCCATGAACTTTCAATCAAAGAAACCCCGAAAGCGCAGGGGCATGCCATTGAGTTTCGTATCAATGCTGAAGACCCCGCTCGTGGCTTCATTCCTGCTTTTGGTGTATTGAGTTTATTTGAAGCACCATTTGGTCAGGGGGTACGTGTAGACACAGGTGTTCGTACTGGTTCTTTGGTGTCGAGTCATTTTGATTCGCTTATGGCAAAACTGATTATCACAGGCCCAACCCGTGAAATTGCGATCGCTCGCGCTAAACGTGCGCTGAAGCAATTTAAAATTGAAGGGGTTGCGTCGGTTTTAGACTTTCACCGTGTTGTATTAAATGAAGCTGATTTTACCGCCACATTTAATGTTCATACTCGTTGGATTGAAAATGATTTTAAACAGGACTTAAAGCCAACGAAACGCAGTATTCCGAATCATCAACAGCCGATGTTACTCAGTTATATTGAAATTGATGGGAAATTACATCGTTTAGGCTTACCTGCGGGTATGTTTGCACAAAACCCTACAATGACGTCTCAAGACCAACCAGCTACAGAAACAGCAGTGAGTGCTGAACACTTACTTGCACCAATCAATGGCGTAATTAGCGCTTGGAAGGTAGAAAACGGGGAGCAGGTCGCAGAGGGGCAGGTGGTGGCGATTATGGAAGCCATGAAAATGGAAGTCCCTGTACTTGCACATCAAAGTGGAGTGATTCAATTGATGGTTCAGCAAGGGGTGACCTGTCACGCAGAGCATATTATTGGATCGATTTGCTAAAAAAATAAATCATGTGAATGCACCTGATGCAGCATTTAGCTAAGTCAGGTTTTTGTTTGAAAACTCTTAAAAGTTGAGGGCTGGTTAGCTTTGTTTTATGGACAAATGAAGTGGAAAAATGGTTCGATTAAGATTTAATAGTCCAATAAAAGCGTTATTTAAAGAGATATTCAATAATCATTTTGTTCTGTAGCTCGGAGACAAGATGAAAGCGATAAACTTGAAAAATAAAAATTAAAGAATATAGGACTTACGCATTGACGGATTCAAAAAAGTATTAAAATACTTTATAAAGTATCTGTGATCAGACGAATTAAAAATGCTTCTACAGCAACTTGTACACTACCCATTTATATGGGCTTTCTCATGACAGAACCGAACTCTATTAGCTGCACACAACTTGCCGAGACTTATAACATCTCGCATGATAGTGTAAATCGCTTTCTAGAGCGTGAAGACTACACACCTCACGACCTATATCAAGAAGCAATTCAACATATTGATAATAATAAACTTATAGTCAGTATTGATGATACTGTTTTAGATAAACCATATAGTCAACATATGGACTTGGTTAGCTATTTTTGGTCAGGCAAACACCACCGATCCGTCAAGGGTATTAATCTCATTACCTTGTATGCGACAGATCAAAATGGTCAAAATATTCCAATTAATTTCCGAATTTATGACAAATCTGAAAGTAAAACCAAGAATGATTACTTTATGGATATGTTAAGTGAAGTACTCAGTTGGGGTGCAAAGATTCAATTTATTACAGGTGATAGTTGGTATTCATCGACTGGAAATCTAAAAACCATAAGAAAATATGGTATTCGATTTATGTTTGGTATCGACTGTAACCGTAAGGTTTCCCCAGAAAAAGGACAATGGTTTCAACTGCGTTTATTGCCAGATTTCCATCAGGGTCAAGTGGTCTGGCTCAAAGATTTTGGCTTTGTACAATTATTTAAGACTCAGTTAAAAGAACAGCAGAGGTTTTATATTGTGCATCAAGATGAAGATGATTTATTGTCCTTTGAGGGTTTTCATGAATTACATTCAAGTCATTGGAAAATAGAACAATATCACCGAGTGATTAAACAGGTTTGTCATATTGAAAAGTTTCAAGTAAGACGATCTAAACTGATTTTGAATCCTTTGTACACGACAAAAAAAGATAACTCATTGAAATAATGGCATAATACTTGTTTTCTGACGACGAATATGATGACACATTTCAATGAGTTACATCTCATCTTAAACAAATATCTAAAGTGGAACAAGTCACATGCAAAATGTTTTACACTGATTATGCTTGCATTAATTGTAAAACAGACATGTAATCTTTCTTCTGCATCTAAAGCCTTACCCATCAAGTGCTTACCACAATCATTTTATCGACGTATACAACGCTTCTTTGCAGATCAGTATTTCGATTATCGTCAAATTTCTCAGTTAATTTTCTATATATTTTCATTCGATAAAGTCCAATTAACTTTGGATAGAACCAACTGGAAATGGGGAAAACGAGATATCAATATCTTGATGTTAGCTATCGTCTATCGTGGAATAGCGATACCTATAGTTTGGACATTGCTCAATAAACGTGGAAATTCAGATACAAAAGAGCGTATTGCTTTGATTCAACGCTTTATCTCCATTTTTGGTAAAGATCGTATTGTGAATGTGTTCGCAGACAGAGAATTTATCGGTGAGAAATGGTTTACATGGTTAATTGAAAATGACATTAACTTCTGTATACGTGTTAAAAAAACTTTATTGTGACCAATCACTTAGCCAAGAATCATAAAATTAGTGATTTATTTCGTCATCTTCAAGTTGGTCAAACTGAATGTCGTAAACGACGTATTTGGGTTGGTCGAGTGAAACTGTATATTAGTGCGCTACGATTAGAAGATGGAGAACTTTTACTTGTTGTTTCTCCTATGTTTAATGCTTCTGCTATTCGTGATTATGCATTACGCTGGGAAATCGAAACGTTATTTAGTTGTCTCAAAGGACGTGGATTCAATCTTGAAAATACTCGTTTAACAGACCCTAGACGAGTCAAGAAATTGATAGCAGTGCTAGCTATCGGTTTCTGTTGGTGCTATTTAACAGGTGAATGGCAACATGATCGGAAAAAAGCGATAAAAATAAAGGGTGGTGTTTCAAAAAGTATGCTGAAAAAAAGCAGGTTGGATTTTGATAAAATAGAGAAATGCGAATAACTCTAGAAATCAAGTGTCCAGCCTGCCTAAGTGACAGTATAAAGAAAAATGGCACAA
>NZ_JBWZQN010000086.1:0-9730 GCF_056724605.1 Prolinoborus fasciculus
CTTCATGTACCACCATCATTTTAAAGGCAAAGCTATAGTCACGTTGTGTACGTTTAACTCGTTGTTCTCGTTTATGTTCCATAAAATAAGTCTCTTAAGGTGTAAACTTATTTCAGGACGGGACAATGCTTAAAATCAAAAAAGCCCATCTGTGATGGGCTTTTTTCTGGCTTTAGGATTTACAGCGCAGCTTTTAAATTACAGCCATAACCCATGGTCTGCTGAACCTGACGATAAGTCGTATAACGATCCAGAATAAAGGTATAAAAATGATCAGCATCAGAGAAATTAGCTTTTAAATTTTCATTCTTGGCATTGGGCAATTTAATGTCATCGACCAGTTCCAGATTGTAATGTCCCAAACGGAACATATCGGCAAAATAACTATTCATCATATCGCAATAGGCGATTTTACTAGGTTTTAATGCGGTACTGCTAACGAGATGCTGGTTCAAGCTTTGCAGATTATTGACATCTAAAGGAAACTGGTGTGCGAAAGCAATGCTTTCGACTTTCTTAAATTTCTGAAAGTCTTGGGCTAACTGGACATTGAGTGCATCAAAACGTTGCTGCAGTTCCTGTGCGGTCTGAACCTGATATTTGGCTGGATCTACGACCGGTTTTTGTGGTTGTTCCGAACATGCAGTTAATCCAGTGAGCAGCGCTAATGACGTTAGCCATACCTTCATGTTTATACACTCAATTTAAATATACCAATGCTTATTATGCCTGAAAGCAGCTTGATGTACTGTTTAAAGTAATTTCTCATTCATATAACGCCAGTAGCGCTTTGGCACATATTGAATATGCAATTTCATGTTCTTGCGCGCCTGAATATTCACACTGTTAAAATAGTCTTTCCAGAGCTGATCATATAGCAGCTCTTGATCATCCAGTTCAATACTGAATGATTGACTATGACCAATCCGGATTTGTGGATCGATTATTTCAGCGTTCATCTCGACCTGATGCATCTGCCTTAAATCATAATAAATACCGTAATTACGCTGCTCGTCATAAATCAGCCAGCTTTGATCCTGATAACGCTCCTGAAAATGTCGGGAAATAATCGGCAAGACATTAAAATCCGGTCTGACCAGACTCAGAAACAAACCATCTTTGGCTTTTTTAAAGCGTACAAAAGCCTCCATACGATGCTTTTCCCGCCCCACTTGCTTGGCCCATTGCGACATGCCGATCACCGCAGTATGACCATAATCTTTATCGACTGGACGCTGGTTTTGAAAGACATAGACTGCAAAATCAAAAAGAGTCTGGAACGCTGCTTCCTGCTCTGACAAAAACGTATAGTAAAAAGCACGCAAACTGCTGGAAGATACTTTCTGCTTTAATCCCTGCCACACCCGCTGCCCATGCTGATCATTAGAGGCCACATGGATAAATTCATCAAATAAACCTGTTTGTGCTTGAGGATTGGCCGTCACTATCACGTTAAATTCTTTAAACTCGAAAGCACGAAATACACAACTGAGCAGACCAGTCATGCTGCCATCAAAACAGTAACTTGCCACTAGAAACCCAATCCTAATTGAGGTGAAAGTTGCTGCTGATATTTGGATTGTCCTGACATCAAAATTTGCTGGCGAATCTGATGGGACTGCTGATCTTTCTTAAATTTCGGTGTATCTGCACAGCAGATAAAATGCTGCGCCCGGTTATAAGCCACGCCCATGCGTTTTAGCTGGTCAATATGAATCTGTCCAAAACGGCGGGCCTGTACAATTTTCTGGGCAGAACGTACACCTATACCGGGTACCCGTAGAATCATTTTATAGTCGGCACGGTTAATATCGACTGGAAAGGCTTCAGGATGACGCAAGGCCCAACTGAGTTTGGGATCAATATCCAGCTCCAGATTCGGATGCTGCTCATCGACAATTTCATCAGCAGCAAAGCCATAAAAACGCATCAGCCAGTCAGATTGATACAGACGATTTTCTCTTAATAATGGCGGTGCTGAACCGATGGCGGGTAAGGCTTTATCTTCAGGATTAATCGGGATATAACCAGAGAAATACACCCTTTTCAGCTTGAATTCCTTGTAATGCCGGTCAGCCATCAAAATAATGTCCTGATCGGTTTCACTATGCGCGCCCACCACCATCTGTGTAGTTTGTCCGGCTTCGGTAATGATCTCCTGTGATGCACCCGGAATAGTTTTCAGATGAATATAGCCATTAAAGTTTTCTTCGAGTCTAAGTTTTTTGACCACTTGCAGCATCCGTTCCATGGTGTGATCCGCCGACTTAAAAATACCCGAACTGAGAAACAGCCCCTCAATATAATTACGCCGATAAAAATTCATGGTCAGATCCACGACTTCCTGCACGGTAAATGCTGCACGCTGGACATCAGCGGAACGGCGCGAAACACAATAGGAACAGTCAAAAATACAGACATTAGAGAACAGAATTTTCAGCAAGGAAACACAGCGGCCATCTTCGGTATAGCTATGACAGATGCCATTGCCGGTATTGCCCACACCCTTTTCTTTATTTTTACGATTGCTACCACTGGATGAGCACGACACATCATATTTGGCAGCATCGGCTAAAATTTGCAGTTTTTCACGGATACGATCAGACATGAGCTCAGAGAATATGTGACCAAAAAGCTATTATAAAGTCTTAATTTCTAGACCTATAAATAATCCGTCTCTTTGACGACATAGCGTGTCGCAAGAAATGTAAATAACACGTAACCCATGCTGCAGTATTTCAAAATAAAATAACCAATATGATTTGCTTAATTTTGTGCTCAAAGGCAAAGTAAAAGCATAACAAGGAGCAAATCTATGTCTTTATTAGAAAATCTCGGAATTAAACACCCTATTTTCTTGGCACCGATGGCAGGTGTCTCTACGCCCGAGCTTGCTGCCGAAGTGTCCAATCAGGGTGGCTTGGGTTCACTGGGTCTGGGGGCCAGCAGTATTGATGCAGCGCGACAACAGATTTTAAAGACCCAGGAATTGACAGATTGCCCTTTTCAGGTCAATTTTTTCTGTCATGACAGTATGCCTCTAGATGAAGCTGTAGCGCAGGCCTGGATTGCCCAGTTTAAAGATAAATTTGCCAAATATGGCGCTCAGGCACCCCAGCATTTGAAGTGTATTTATCCGAGTTTTAAAGACAATGATGACTTCCTGAATCTGGTATTGGAAACCAAACCGCGAGCAGTCAGCTTTCATTTTGGGATTCCGCATCCACATCAAATTCAAGCCCTCAAACAGGCCGGGATTCTGACCATGGTGTCTGCCACCAATTTTGCCGAAGCCAAAGCTATTGAGGCAGCCGGAATTGATATCATTATTGCACAGGGGATTGAAGCTGGCGGCCATCGTGGGATTTTTAGCACCAAGTTTGATGCTTCAGTCAAAACCTCGAATCTGGTGAAACTGATCAAACAGCATTCTTCCTTGCCGATTGTAGCGGCAGGCGGGATTATGACGGGTGAGCAAGCGCGTCAAATGATGGATTTCGGTGCAGATGCCGTGCAACTCGGGACTGCATTTGTGCAATGCAAATCTTCCAATGCCAATGAGGCTTATCGTAAAGCCCTATTTTCCAAGCCACTCACTCAAGTCAGTGCCAGCATTTCCGGTCGTCCTGCACGCGGCATCATTAACCACTGGCATATTGAGGTGGATACACCGGAGCGACTGGATGTTCCGGCCTATCCATATACTTATGATCTGGCCAAGCAATTACATGCTGCTGCTGCCAAACATGGGGATCAAGGTTATGGTGCATTCTGGGCAGGTTCGAACGTAGCACAGATTCGTGAAATGGAAGCTTCCGATCTGATTAACCAGCTCATACTGGAAATGAAGCATCTTTAATACTTGAATCATAAAAAAACCTCTCCACATGGAGAGGTTTTTAATTTATCTAGAATTAGCGTGTGACACGATGCCAGGCATCTTTAACTGCAAATTTCGCTTCTTCCCAGTTGAGGCGGGACTCACCTTTTAACTGTTCCCACTTGGTACGCAGTTCAGGTTCGGCACGGTCAAAATCCGTATCATGCTCATACATCGGACGATTTTCATAACCGACCCGGTAAGCACCGCGATAATCACGATCATAATCTAGATCGCCATATGTGCTACGCGTTTCATTGAAATACGGGCGATTATGATACTCATCTCTCCAGTAATTATCTTCTGCTCTCAAATGATCTGGATGTCGATAGTTATCTGCCTCAGGAAAGTTCTCTGGGTGCTGGTAATTATCTGTCTGCTTCCCATGATCAGGCGTTGCAATGTCATTACCTGCAATACCGCCAACTACTCCACCGATAATACCACCCACCACTGCACCTGGAGGACCACCTACTAGACCTGCAACTGCGCCTACCGCAGCTCCACCCAAAGTACCGGCACTGGTCGCAGCCAGATTATCCTCACCTTCATTCATGTCTGGAACACGAGGATTATCTTTCACGGGTGTATTCAAATCTGGACGAGCGTTAGTATCAGTCGGATTGATATTTATGCCTTCACTGCGTTCTTGTGGCAATTCCGTTGACGTTTTATGGCTAAACTCTGTGACTGGACGATTGGTATTTGTCATTACAGATCTCCCTCAATGATGACGATAAACAAGATGGATCACATCTGGTTTATATCTGGATAGGTTCATCATAGAGGAAGCTTGAGTAAGCAATGTCCAAGTCCTGTCCAGTTTAAGTGAACAAACTGTGCTGCTATGTATTAGACAGGCTGAAGTGTAAACAGAATGCAAAAATCAGCCCGCTCAAGATAAAAAAGGTAGGGATTTCATGCAAAAAATATTAAATGATTCGCTGAATTTTGCCCGTCATTACTTGGTTTCCAGTAAATTCACCTGCTCGACTTGTACATCATTCATGGTTAAACCATGTTCTAGCAATGCATTAAAATAATCTTCTACCACACGATACTGGTCAGCCGTATTTTCCACCTGATACATGTTCTGGCGAAACTCGTTGCTGGAACGCAAACCTTTGGTGTACCAAGCAATATGTTTACGGGAAATCCGGCAGCCGGAATACTCGCCGTAAAATTCGTATAATTCTGTCAAATGTCCCAGCAGTACATCTTTAACTTCTGTAATACTCGGTGCATCAAGATGTTGACCGGTTTTCAAATAATGGGCAATTTCACGAAAAATCCAGGGCCGACCTTGTGCTGCACGACCAATCATAATTGCGTCTGCACCAGTATAATCCAGCACATATTTGGCTTTTTCCGGACTGTCGATATCACCGTTAGCAATCACGGGAATCTTCAACATTTCCTTTACGTCTTTGATTAAAGAATAACGCGCGGTATTCAGGTACATATCTTCACGGGTACGGCCATGTAAAGCCAGTGCCGCAATTCCGGCTTGTTCAGCACGTTTGGCGACCCGTATAATATTTTCCTGGCCGTTCAAATAACCAAGACGGGTTTTTAAGGTCACTGGCACATCAACTGCAGCCACAACTGCATCCAGAATACGCGCAACTAGATCTTCATCCTGCAATAAAGCAGAACCGGCGAGTCGGTTACAGACCTTTTTGGCTGGGCAGCCCATATTAATATCAACAATTTGCGCACCATTGGCCACCTGATAACGTGCCGCTTCAGCCAGATCATGGGGATCTGAACCAGCAATCTGCGCTGAAATCGGTGCCAGCTCTCCATCAAAATTGGCACGATATAAGCTCTTTTTACTCATGCGCAAAGTTTTGTCAGATGTCATCATTTCACTGACCGCATGGCCTGCACCAAAGTATTTGCACAAGGTTCTAAACGGACGATCGGTCACACCTGCCATGGGGGCCACCCAAAGCTTCCTATCTATTGATCTTTCAAACAATTCTTCAATTACATTGTTTTTGCTCAAAATCTTTAACCTCGTTTAACTTCGTTTAATCGCTTCGTATTGACTTTTAGTGTCCTTTGATTGCACCCTACTTGCACCCCAATATTTTAATGGTGCAAATTCATGGGAACAGTCACTAAGCGACAAACAAAAGACGGCACAACCCGGTATAGAGCTCAAGTCCGTGTACAACGTCAAGGCTACCCTGAATTTAAACAATCCAAGACCTTCAGCAAAAAGTCATTAGCTGAGGACTGGATCAAACGCACGGAAGCAGAAATCGAATTGCACCCTGAAAAAATGTTGAATCCGGCGGTGCAAATAAAGCACAAAACGCTCAGGGAGTTCATTTTTCAGTATTTGGAAGAAGCAGACAGCTTTGCCAGGACAAAAACAGGAGCACTACAGCACATCGCTAGTTTAGATATTTCTGAGAAGAATATCTATTCTTTAACACGACAAGACTTTTCTGATTATGCAATTATGCGAAGAAAAGGCGATCCAGTTAAAGGAACTGATGGTGTTGCACCTGCCACCATCTTAAAGGACTTAAGCCATATCAAGGCTGTCATCGTTCATGCAGAGTTTGTATGGGGCGAACCCTTGGAGACTGTGCTAATTGAATTTGAAAAAGCCATGATTGGTTTACAGAAGTCTCGTATCGTGACCAGATCCAAACAGCGTGATCGCTTGCCTACGGCTGAAGAACTTCAGATGCTAACCAACTATTTTTATAAAAGCTGGAAACGTGTCAAGAATTCAACGCCGATGCATCTGATCATGTGGTTTGCCCTCTACACTGCCCGCCGTGAAGATGAGCTGTGTTCATTGCGCCTGGATGATTACGATGATCTGAATTGTCAGTGGTTAGTCAGAGATGCTAAGAATCCGAATGGATCCTTGGGTAATCATAAGTATGCTCACATGGAACCAAGAGCCATCAATATGATTGATGAGTTTATGAAACCAGAGGTCCGAGATCGAATGCTTGCCTTGGGATATGACAAGAATCTTTTAATTCCAGTGAATACGCGTACCGTGTCGACTTACTTTACCCGGGCATGTAATGCGTGTGGTATTAGCGATTTGCGCTTCCATGATTTACGCCATGAAGCTGCGACCCGTTATGCAGAAGATGGCTTTACCATTCCTCAGCTGCAGACTATCACTCTTCATGAATCATGGAATACCCTTAAGCGATATGTGAATCTTAAAAAACGCGGTACCCGATTAGAGTTTGAGGAAGCGATCCGTGTTGCGGAAGATAACTATAATAGTTATTACAAAGAATGGAGTAAAAAACAGCGCTACATGGCATTGGTGGATAAAGATGATGCCTTTGAAGATGAAAGTGAAATTAATGTTGAATTTGATTTCATTAAAAAGCACCTAGATGTATTCATTGAGATTCACCAAAACAATAAATACTTTAAACGCCTGCATGTAAATAAGTTAAATAGCAATAATCCATTCGCCTGGGATAATTCAAATAAATGTTTTGTAGCTCATGATATTCAATTAGCTTGGGAAGACTGGTTTACTGAGAATGGAAAAGTAGACTGGGATGAGTTACCGGAAGGAAGTACACATTTTGGTATCAAGGATCTGACTATAGTGAAGAAGCTTAAAACCCGTACTTATATATGGGAGACATCTATTCAAGGCTGGATAGATAGTTTTGGGCAGTATTTAATTGATGATAAGCATATTGGGAAATAAAGATGATGCAAGATTGGGCCGATATGGTGGATGGATGGAAGGAGTGATGAGTATATCAAAACTGGCATCTACAGTAATTTTATCAACATCGTTTGCTACGATATTTCTTTTTGCGTTTATTTTTTACTTGTATGGCGGGGAACGCAGTGTATTAGAAGATGCTCTATCAATGACTGCTAGTTTCTTTGGTGGAATCACAACTCTCGTGGCTGCGTATATTGCTACGCAGTTATTTAATGATTGGAGAATCAGTCACAATAAAAACATGGATGCACAACTTTGCATGAAAGTTATAAATTCAATTTACGATTGCGATTTAACTCTTCTTAGAATTAACAGTTTTTTTGTAGATTATTTAAGTTCACCTAATAAGGTTTTTTATGCGCAGGAGTTCGATATCAACTTGGATAAGCTTAGAGGCGTTATAGATATTATGGCTTCATCCTTATCCATATTAGGCCACATAATACCAAAAAATGAATATAACCAAAAAATTTTACCAAACTTAGAAAAAGTTATTGATGACCTAGAAGAATATTATGGGGTTGTAGATAACACGTTTAGGGGTCTTCATACCCCTATGCCTGATGATTTCATTAAAAAGTATAATGAGGTGTGTGAAAATAGCAGGATGAAATATAGATCTGTAATTGAAGAGCTACGCCAGTATTATAGAGCTTAAACCACCCTCACACATATCCCTACATTCACATTCGTTGTAATTGAATGAGCTGTGCAGCCCTCACTTGAGGGCCTTCACAATCGCACTATGACGCGCCTTACAGTCGTTATATTTAGCCACTGTATCAATAGACCAGACCAAAGCGACCTTACCCTGCCCTGATTCCAATTTTTGCAAATCAGGACATGGCTCAAGGAGGTTTGCCGGTATCACTGGTGATAAGTGAGTTGATGGCTGACACCCCGGCATCATCAAAGCAATGGTTGAGATACACAGGACGATCAATGATCTTTTGCACTTCACGTGTAACTGTTTCGACTTGCACGCCCTGCTCTGATTTTGCTGCTTCATAATCTGCACTCACCTGGTTAATTTGATTTTGTTTTTCAGTTAAGGCCTTGAGATGCTTTTGCTCTATTTGTTGAATTTTTGCTGTGCATTGTTCTGCAGCCTTGCGCAGTTTTCCGCTCAAGTGGTTGGTATAGGCGATTTGCCCCAGCCATAAAAAGAAAAAGACCGCAATTGCGATCCAGTGTTTGTATTTCCAGAGTGGTATTAGCACTATTTGCTCCATTTTTTATAAGCATTACCAAGCTTCACGTCATAAGAATTCTTAGCATAAGCAGCCCCATTGTAGCCACGTGCAAAAGCTTTCCAATCTTTATTCTTTAGAGCATTTACCAGGTTATTTGCATTGATGAATCGGCACATAGCATCCAGTTGTGAAGCTTCATCCCGATACATAGCATTAATGAAGTTCTGCAAAGTTGGATAACCCAAGGCTTTCCAGTGGTAGCCCATGACTTGACCAATACCCCATGAGGCAGACTCCAGTGCAGAATCACGATGATATTGAGCTGCTGCATTTAAGCGTCCATGTTGTGCAGAATATAAACCATATCCACCTGCAGATTTATTACATAGGTCTGGACGTTCTCGCATAGCTAGCGCTAAGTCTAAATCACGTTTATTAGCAATCAGTCGCTGGCGAAATACATGGCGCTCAAACAAAATGACTGGCGTCCCATCAGAATTAAAACCTGAGCCTTTACACTCAACTTCAATTACTGCTCGTAGGGCCGCAATCTCTATGCCTAGATTTTTTGCTTGAGCTCCTATCTGTGCAGTAGTTAATTTCTTATTCATTATCTTTATCCGTATTAAAAAATTTAGGACGTGCACCTTCTTTCCCCCAGATATAAAGCTGTCGAGTGAAGAGTACAAATACAATGCTTACTGTGGTGTAAAAAAGTGTGCCGGCTGGACTTGGTGAGTAGTCATCTTTTACAAAGAGTGCTACCCCAAAAATAATTGACAGCATCAAAAGAAAATCGATGTGTTAGCGGCAGTGTAAAAATGACCCCCTAATGGCATTTAAAAACTGACCCCCTTGGTTAATATAGCGGTCATTTTGGACTGCTCAATATGTTAACTTTGGAGCAAGCAGTGACAATCCAAATAC
>NZ_JBWZQN010000087.1:0-9676 GCF_056724605.1 Prolinoborus fasciculus
TGTTCAAATGGCGATTCAGCGTTTAAGTGGTTTTGGGAAAAAAGAAGAGTTTAAGGAAATTCTGGCAATTTTAAGAAGACAGAAGCCTGATAGGATAAGGGTTCTGTGAAATTTGTCGTGTACAGAGGAATAAAAATATCATTGAGCTGAAACAGCAGACTCGAAAGTGGTTCAGAAATGAAAAATAATAAAGCCGCCAGAATATCTACGGGAACTATTAGCAGGCCAATCCACGGGATGGCTACTAGGTTGCTTAGCGGGGTAATCCAAGCCACCTGCTTAAAAAACAGCATCATTAAGGGAAACAGGGCCAGAAAAATTTTCCACTGCGACTCCACTAAAACTTTCATTGCAAAATACAGACGTTGTAATGCTGTTTGTATTGTTTGATTCGGTTGCTGCTGAATGGTTTGATAGATTCGCAGCAAGACAAAACAGGCACCATAAGACAGCCAGAATGCGGCCGATAAAATACTAAAAGGATCAAAGAGCAACAATAAGGCAGCACTTAGAATCAACAGCTTTAATGGCTGCACGCTTTGCCTGAGCAACAGTGTAAAAGTCACAATCACACAAATCAGTAAAGTACGTAGCACCGGAATTTCAAAACCGACGAAGGCACAATACAGCAGTACACAGAGCAAAAAAGGCAGACTCAAAAAATACTGCCTTGGCCATTTCAGATAAATCTGCGGCGTGTACCTTGAAATCAGATATTGCAAACTGCCACAGATGATAAAGGCAAAGATCAGGACATGTGGTCCAGAAATTGCCAATAAATGACTCATGCCAAACCGTTGAAACTGCTGTTCCGTCGCTTGATCCAGTAAACTTTCATCACCGCTTAATAGAGCCAGCAACAAGCCTTTCTGCTGTACGGGTTGTCTAGCCACAAACTCTCTTAAGGCCAGTCGCTGTTGTTCTACCCAAAGTAAAAATCGCTGACCCAAATTTTGCTGCTGACGTAGATATTTGCCATAACCTAACGCATAGAGTTGTTGCGGTTGCAGCTCTTGGATGTGCTTGATCCTAAACCCGGCCATGACATTTTGCTGTAATGCCCATTTTTCTGCATCAAAGGCACCTGGTGTGGCATAACTATGGTTAGGTCGAATCTGGCCTTGTAATAAATAGTAGCGTCCCAGTTCAAGAGTTTGTTGTTTGGTTTCATCATTTACCAAACTAGATGTGACAGGATCTGAAACTGGCAGAAAACCCATCCACTTAATTGTAGTACCGTCAGGATTAAGCACGTGCAGGGCTTGCTGGATATTCTGATCACCAAGCTTATTCAGCTCTTTGATATACACTACGATTTCTTTTTCAGCGACTTCGTGCTCTCGCTTGGATAAACGTTCAGCCAATTGCAGATTGGCATAAGCATGACCTAAAAACAGTCCCAAAAGCAGGCTTGATCCAGCGATCAACAAGCTTCGCAGCGGTGTATTCAAGATGAACTTTAATTTATGGCAACACAGATACCACAGCAGCGCAATGATCAAAACTGCCGTCCCGCTCAGTTGAACAGACAGGAAACTTTTCCCCATACAGGCAAGGCCTAAAATCCAGCCAATACATAGCCACTGCAACATTGAATCTTATTCTGTCTTGTTATTATTTTGCCCAATAATAAAGCCCACCGGAGTGAGCTTCAATCAAATGCGAATATTCTCGTTATTTATGGTTCAATCCAGAGACCATCCTGCATATGTAAAATCCGATCTGCTGCATGGGCTAGCTGTTCATCATGCGTCACAATCAGCATCGCCATATTGAACTCACGTTGCAATTCGGTCAGCAGTTCAAAAATCTTTGCTGCAGTCTTGCGGTCTAGATTTCCGGTCGGTTCATCGGCCATCATCAGTTTAGGTTTACCGACCACTGCACGCGCCAAAGCTACACGCTGACGCTCACCTCCGGATAATTCACCCGGCTTGTGAGTCAGACGATGCGAAAGACCAACACGTTCCAGCAAATATTCGGCCTGCTGTTTGGCTTCCTTAAACTTCATGTTGTCGCGTAACATCAGCGGCATGGCCACATTTTCCAGTGCCGTAAATTCTGGCAACAGGTGATGAAACTGATAAACAAAGCCCAAATGCTCATTCCGCACATAACCGCGTTCTGCTTCAGACAAGGTATCAAAACGGCGGCCATTCACCATGACCTGACCTGACGTCGGGCGATCCAATCCACCCAAAACATGTAATAAGGTACTTTTGCCTGAACCACTTGAACCTACAATCGAAACAAACTCACCTGCTTTTACCTGTAGCGACAAGCCGCGAATCACATCGACAGTGGCCTTGCCATCGGTAAAGGATTTGTGAATATTCTGGGCATCTAAAATCAGATTACTCATAACGCAAAGCCTCTGCCGGTTGAATTTTTGCTGCACGTAAAGCCGGATAAATTGTCGCGACAAAACTGAGTGCCAGTGACAAGCCTACAATCACCAAGACATCCTGCCAGCGCAGATACGAAGGTAAGTAGTTAATAAAATAGGCATCAAACATATTCAGGCCTAAAGTATTGTTGAGCCAGCCAATAAAGCTACTGATACTGGTTGCCGCAATAATCCCGAGGATGGCCCCTGCACAAGTTCCAATCACCCCAATCACGGTACCTTGCACCATAAAGATTTTGGTAATGGTGGCAGGTGAAGCCCCCAAAGTCCTTAAAATGGCAATGTCCGATTTTTTATCCGTCACCACCATCACCAGTGAAGACACAATATTAAATGCCGCGACTAGAACGATCAGGAATAAAAGCAGGCTGACCATGGCTTTTTCCATCTGAATCGCGCTGAACAGATTACCATGGGTATAAGTCCAGTCCGAAGCATAGAAATTCCCCGGCAAATCACGCACAATTTCCTGAGACACTTGTGGTGCCAGGAAAATATCATCCAGCTTCATACGCACACCCTGCGCACCATCCGGTAGACGCAGTAAAGTTGACGCATCATTTAAAGCGATATAACCCATCATCGAGTCAACTTCAGCCCCAATACTGAAAATTCCCACCACTTTAAAACGTTTAAAACGTGGGACGACACCGGCGGGTGAAGGAGTCGCTTCTGGCAGAACCAGAGTAATATTGTCATTTAAACCTACACCCATGGCATCGGTCATTTGCTTGCCTAAAACAATACCAAATTCACCTTTTTTCAGGCTGTCGATACTGCCCTCAACCATATGGTTTTGTATGATCGAAACTTTTTTCTCATACTCGGGTTCGATCCCGCTGACCATAATGCCGGCGACCTGACCCTGTGCGGTCAGCATGCCTTGTAATTGAGTAAAAGGTGCAACCCCCTGGACATGTTCATGCTGCTCAATCTGCTTTGTAAGTTCAGGCCAATTTGTTAAAATTTGCGTCGAGGAAACAGTCGCTTGAGGTATCATTCCCAAGACACGATTTTTCAACTCTCGGTCAAAACCATTCATCACAGACAAGACTGTAATGAGGACTGCCACACCGAGTGTAAGGCCGATCATTGAGACCAACGCGATAAAAGAAATGAAGTGGTTACTACGCCGTGCGCGAGTATATTTCAACCCTATATACAGCGAGATTGGTTTGAACATAACCATCTAGTCCGAGGTAATAAATTATGAAAAATGTACAGCATCCAAACGGATTTGCGGAAAGACGCGTCATGTCTCGAATCGATGCTGCCTTACGAATTAATTATCAGATTATTTCCGATGATGTTGCCTTGAATGATCCTTACGATCCTAACTTCGTGTTGCCCCGCTATTTTCTACTACTTGCAGAACTAGATCAATTTGATCATGCGGTTAACTACGAATTAGAACAATTATCTGAAAAAGATCAACAAATTGCTCGAATCTTATCCTTATTCAACCAAAAATTAAACCTTATTACCGGTTCTTTGTATGACGCAATTGTACAAAGCATGTTACCTGTACCGGAACAGGTGAACTTTTCAGAAACCGGTTTTAGCTTCTTTAATGAGCGTCCTATCGCTGAAGGCACTTATCTGCACGTAACTTTGAGTCATCCGGAAAATTTCTTCCATATTGCAGCAACCGCTCAGGTGGCCTATAGTCGTGAAGAAGAAAATGGTAAATATCGGACAGGTGCGTATTTTATTACCATGCATCCACAGGACCGTGTCAAACTGGGTGAATGTGTTAAGGCTCGCTTTGCCTAAATCACTGCGTTAATCAATTTCTATTCAGTACCGGTGGATGATGAAAGGCGAGCGTTATAGCTCGCTTTAATTTCTCTGGAAAAATATAATAACAAACCAGCCAGTAAGATAACGACACCAAAGAAAGCACCGCCCGATAATTTTTCATCATTCAGAATTACCCCAACCAATAAGGCCAGCATCGGCGTCAAAACCGTAGTCAAAGACAAAGTGGTCGCCTTGATTTTCTGTACCAGTTTAAAATAGCAGAACATCGCAATCAGGGACGCCATGATCACCGCATAGCTGAGTCCGATCAGCGATTTAGCCTGCGGAATCTGGGTCGGTGCAAATTGCCAGATAAACGGCAGCATGGCACAGGCCATCACCGCTGAAACTGCAATAGAACCGGCCGCTTGCGCCATGGGTTCAAGAGGTGCATTGACTTTTTTCACCCAAAACATCGAAATACAGTAAATAAAAACACTGAGCAACATCAGGCCTATTCCGATCGGCTGAATATGCTGATCTTTGCCACCCACACAAATAATCCCCAGTCCCAGCAGTGCAATTGCCATGCCGCACCACTGCGAAGCATACAGCTTGAGCTGAAACACAAAACGGCCAATCAAACCGGTAATAATCGGTGCCAGTCCGAACATCAGGGCAATAATGCCCGAACTCAGATAATCCGTGGCCAGATAAGTGAAAATCTGTGAGCCGATAAAACTACATGCACCTGCCAGGTAACTGTGCATGGATAATTTATCTAAGGGAAAACGGGTTTTAAACAGCCACAATAAGGTAAATGCAAAAGGTAAAGCCAAAAAGAAACGCAATGCCAAAGCCCAGAGCGGATGCAAATCCGTCACACTCCAGACAATAGCTAGCGGTGTCGTTGCCCAGATAAAAACCAATAAAAGATAGGTGGCAATCATATTGGTTTGTGTGGGCATGCGAGTCACTCTGAATAAGGCTTAAAGCGCGGAAGTTTTACGTTTTTGTTTTTGGATGGTCTGATCGAGTGCGCTGGAAAATTCGCGTTTATCCCGTTCTGAAATCGGTGGCGGCCCGCCCGTTTGCACGCCTGCACCGCGTAAGCTGTCCATAAAATCACGCAAGTGTAAGCGCGCTTTGACATTGGCCGTAGTATAAATTTCACCGCGGGGATGAATCGCAATCCCGCCTTTTTCAATGACTTCCGCAGCCAAGGGAATATCTTGCGTCATGACAATATCATGCTCTTTCATACGCAGAATAATTTCCTTATCTGCAGCATCCGCTCCACTCATCACCTGAATTGAATTAATTCTAACCGAAGGTGTGATTCCGACTGGTTGATTGGCGACAAAAGTGACTTCCAGCTGATAGCGATCCGAAGCACGAATAATCACATCTCGCAGCATACGGGGCAATGCATCGGCATCGACCCAAAGTTTGAATGGCAACACAGGGCTTCCCATTAAGGTATTAATCATGGTTATTCTAGCAAATTGAGACGATCAGGTTGATGATTAAATCGCTCCATTTTCATTGCATCTGTCATCAATATTTTAAAAAGCATGTGCTGGGTAAAACTGGCGTGATTCACGCGAGAAAAAAATTTGACTTCATTTGACTGGCATTTTAATTTTAAAATTCATTCGATTGACTTGAAAAATCGCAATGACCCTCGATTAACTATAAATACGTCATCCAAAATCAATTGTGCATATGAAAAATCAGAATAGCCCAGAGATCATCACCATTGATGATCAAAATTTCGGTAGTCATGTCGAACACTGGACCTTGCTCACCGACAACCCTGGCACAGATGTACCACAGTGGTTAGGCAAAGCTCTTGATGAACCAATCATGCCGATGGGCCTTTGTACACAAGAATGTGATATGGATGCAGAGACCTGGCTGATTCAGGGACCGAGCAAAGCTGCGGTACAGTTGAGTCAGGTGATTGCCGTCGAAAACAACAAACCTCAAGCGGTAAAAACTGCATTTCCATGCTTTGACAGTCCTTATCAGGTGAAAGCCACGATTGACCGGATTATTAGCTGTAAATCCAATACTCAGGCTGTATTGCGCCTGAATCTGGGTGCTAACAATATTATTTACGCTTTCGATAGCCTGTATAGCGTCAATCACCCGCATTATGAAAAAGACCAGTCCTATGTGGTGAATCTGAATGGCTGGGCCTATGAACTTGAAGCGGTTGCAGATCATGAACATCTGGTGGTCGATGATCCGGCTTCGATCAAGCACCACCGTGCCTTGAATGATATTCTGGCTGCCAATAACGGTGTAGCTCCGGACAATTTGCAGGAACAGATTGATGCCTGGCAGCCGCAGTCTGAAGAAGATAAAGAACCTGTCACTGTAGATTTTTCTAAAATGGTGGCCTACCTATACGGCGAAACCATGGGTCAGGAAGATGAAGCCTGGTTTCAGGGCAATATTGTCGGTAAAACCACCATGCAATTTATGGATCAGGACTACACCCTGTATGATGTCACCCTGATTCATGACGAAGGCCAGCCTGCGACCTTGATCCGGATTGCAACGCGGAATGACCAGTACAAAAACTTCCAGATTGGTCAGTATATCCGTGGCAACTTGTGGATTCAGGCCAATATTTATAGAAAAGCGGCCTAAGTTCAAACATATAAAGAAGATATTCATTTTGATGGGTATCTTCTTTTAATCCATCTATCTTCTTATTTGTCATTTTAATTTTTGATTATTTTTTATACATATTTTCTGGCTTAATAATCTATTTAAATTCATTAAAAACCGAGTTATCCACATTTTTAAATTCAAATAAATTCATTTTAAATATTTAAAATAATCTTAAAAATCTTGTAAAAATAAGCGTTTGATTTCTCATATAAATAATCTGTTGTCATGCAAATCTGATATTTAAATAAAATGAAAATTTATCCTCTTTAATTAAAAATGTACTTTATTTAATCAATTTTTTATGATAAAAATACTCACAACAAATTAGTATTAACGATAAATAGATCGGACAATAAATATCTATGAAAATCGTGCAAGAAGAAACATTACAACAGGTCGAGCATCATCTTAGCTCCCGCTATAATATTGGGTGGTGTTTCAAAAAGTATGCTGGCGTTAAACAAATCCGTTATTAAGGTAAAAGAAAGTCAAATCAAAGGCTTTAAAATGATTTTCGAGCTTTTTAGAAAAGTTGCAACTTCTCCTAAATCCACGCCTGATTCGATGACGAATTCTACAATTGTTACCTTCAATACCGACGGTAAAAAACTTACCAATCACTTGCTTGCAACATTGAAATGCTGTGATAAAACTATCCCAATGATCACTCGCAATTCGAGCATATTGAACCCCAAGCTTTTTAAGTCTAGCTTTAAGACGTTGAACCGTTGCTAAATCCCGCTTACCCCAAACATAAGCAACAATTTCTCCAGATTCTCGATGGTAGGCATAAATAAGCCATTGTTTATTTTTCTTATTCCCTACAAAAGTCCAAAGTTCATCGACTTCAAGACATTCGTAGTGGCTTTGTTTAGGCTGAATCTGATAGATCGATTCACTTAAGGTTCGTAATACCTTGCCAATGCTGATACGCTCGACTTCAGCAATATCTCTAACACCGCTTCCTCTGACCATTAAATGTAATATCTTGCCGGTAATACCTGAGTTACACCCTTGATAGCTTAATGCATGATCACCAATAAATTGACGTTTGCAATCTTTGCACTGATGGTTTTGTTTCCCATCTACTTTGATGCCATTTCTCTTTATATTGTTACTTAGACAGGTAGGACATTTGATTTGTAGCGTTATTTTCATACCTCTATTTTATCAAAAGCCATATTGTTTTTTTCAGCATACTTTTTGAAACACCACCTAATATTGATATGATGTCCTGCCTTTTTTTCATGTTGGGGATGCTGATCTGCGGATTCATCCTGCATACTTTTATTTTCTAAAATTATTGTACTCATAAAAAAAACCCAGCCTGTGCTGGGTTTTTTCGTTTCAGGAATTAACCATTGCGTTTGGCAAAGTCATCCATAAAGTTCACCAATGCCTGCACGCCTTCTAAAGGCACAGCATTATAAATACTTGCGCGCATACCACCCACTGAACGGTGACCGGCAAGATTCAATAAATGCTGCGCTTCGGCTTCTTTCAGGAACTGTTTCTCAAGATCAGCATTGGCCAAGGTAAATGGTACATTCATGATTGAACGGTTTGCTTTTGCGATTGGATTCGCATAGAAATCGCTTTGATCAATATAACCATAAAGCAAGTTAGCTTTTTCAAGGTTCACCTTGTGCATGGCCTCTACGCCACCATTTTCCAGTAACCACTCGAATACCAGACCAGATAAGTACCATGCATAAGTTGATGGTGTGTTGACCATTGAGCCATTTTTCGCTTGATCTGCATATTTCAAGATGCTTGGAATTTCAGGTTTAGCTTGATCAAGTAGATCATCACGAATGATCACCAGCGTTAAGCCAGCAGGCCCGATATTCTTTTGCGCGCCAGCATAGATCAAACCAAATTTAGAGACCTCTAAGGGTGCAGATAAAATGCTTGATGAATAGTCGCACACTAATGGCTTATCTGTTTCAGGAATTGAAGCAAATTGCAGACCGCCAATGGTTTCATTATCGGCATAATGCACATAAGCTGCATCATCAGAAAGATTCCATTCGCTTTGGGCACTGATCGCATATTTTCCATCAATTTGGATACCTGCTTTTACAACATTGATATCGCCATAACGTTGCGCTTCTTTCAAAGCTTTTTCAGACCAGATGCCGGTATCGATATAGTCTGCTTTGTTGTTTTTGCCAAGCAAGTTCAATGGAATTGCCGAGAACTGTAGTGATGCCCCACCCTGCAAGAACAATACTTTGTAGTTCTCAGGAATATTCATGAGTTTACGTAAGTCTGCTTCCGCTTTTTCAGCCATGGCAACATAGTCGGCACTACGGTGGCTCATTTCCATGATCGAAAGACCTTTGCCATGCCAGTCAAGCATTTCAGCTTGAGCTTTTTCAAGTACGGCAGTCGGTAATGCAGCAGGACCAGCACAGAAGTTGTACGCGCGCATGATTTTTCCTTTCAGAGTGAAACACAATAAAATGATGGCATTTAACCATATCTGGCAGGGTCTTGCACAAAATTATTTCAATCTATGAGTCAAGATAGAGTCAAAAAATCAATGTAGATTCACAAGATAAATTGACCAGTATTTTAGCCTGCTGTTTTTATCATCTTTGCACTCACAATTGAAAATATTCAAGATTAAGCCATTTTTTGATTCTAGATATTCCATTAAAAACAGCCGATAAGTATTTGAAATACAGATGTAAAAGAAACAATACTATAACTTTACACTAGGGCGTGTCATCAATTAATGGAGATGATTGTTGATGCTAAGTAGATCGCTGATAAGAAGTTTTGAGCCAATTTATCATAGCGTGTGGCAATAGCACGATACTGCTTGAGCTTGGCAAAAAAGTT
>NZ_JBWZQN010000088.1:0-8688 GCF_056724605.1 Prolinoborus fasciculus
TTGTGCCATTTTTCTTTATACTGTCACTTAGGCAGGCTGGACACTTGATTTCTAGAGTTATTCGCATTTCTCTATTTTATCAAAATCCAACCTGCTTTTTTTCAGCATACTTTTTGAAACACCACCCCTATTTCTACTAAAGGAGTATATTAGACCTCTTGCGAAAGTATTATTTTTGACTATTTTAGACTTTTATATTTATTTAAAAATCAACGCTTATCACTGATTAAATTTTGACTAACGCAAGAGGTCTATTTTAGTTGTAAGTTCTCTAAAATTGCAGGTTTCGCATAATAATATCCTTGTAAAAGATCACATTTATGTTGTTGGAGTAGGATGGCCTGTTCAAAAGTTTCTACGCCTTCAGCTACAACTTCCAGATTAAGTTGTTGAGCCAAATGAATAATTGATGTAGTGATAGCCTCATCTTGTTGATTTGAATAGCCACAAATTTCTTATACACTTTTTAGTTAGGTAAAATGGCTAATTAACGAGGTATTTATAAGTAGTGGTAACCAATCAAGACACCGCTCAAGCTGCTTTAAATACCTAATACTAGCTGATAGGGTTTAAATCCTTCTAATACAGTTTCTGAAACTAACTGAGTAAAAGCTTCAGTTTTTCCATAAGCTATCCATTGATCTAAAACTTCATAGTAAGCCAAGCGATTTTCAACAGTTATAACACATGGTGGATAACCAGCTTTCAGCAATTCGAGGTTCATCAATAGACGTGATGTACGCCCATTTCCATCAATGAATGGATGGATACCCACAAAATCTGCATGTACTTTAGCTGCACGTTCTATGGGATGAAGCTTATGTGCCTCCGAATTGTACCAATCGACTAGCTGAGCCATCTTGTCTTTGAGTAATGTATAGTCGAGTGGGGTAGTTGTAGCACCCGAAATCAATACATTTTGTTGGCGATAACGACCAGCATTCTCATCATCAATATTTTTTAGAATGAGCTGATGAATATTCCTAATTTGCCATTCAGAGAAAGGTTCTTCTTTTCGAATAATATCTTCAACGTAATAAATTGCATTTCTATGGTTGATTGCTTCGAAGTGTTCTCGTAATGCTTTACCACCAACAGTTATGCCTTCTAACACGACTTTCGTTTCTAAAAGAGTAAGTGTATTCCCTTCAATTGCATTGGAATGATAAGTCCAACGGACGACAAGATCTTCTTGTAAATTTTTGACAATTGATGGAGAGAGAGGGCGATGTTGATCTAATTTTTTCTTTAAATTATCAATAGTTTCAAACATAACCTTATCCTTCAATTTGTCTTAGTCGATAATACATGAAAAAAGAAATATCAGAAATGTAGTGATATATCATTACATTTTGTACTGATTTTAAAAGTATTAACTGGACAGCTTCCAGTATTCTAGACACAAGACAGCCTTATTCTGAAGATACATTATTGTTCATTTCACCCATACATCTATGGCATGTTGTAGATGACCAGTTTTGACATAAAGCGTTGCGCCTGATGGACCTGCCTGAAATTTAGCAGCACTATTGATGGGAAGACGGACCCATGAACCTGCTGGATATATTTCAGTGCCGCAAAATAATTGACCTTTGATAATTAGCAACTCAATCCCTTGTTCTGATTTCTCTACGAAAATTTGATCAGGTTTTAGCTTTTCTAAATAGGTCTGCTCATGTTCCGATTGAAATAACGGGCATATCATCCGATGTTCGGTAAGCTTCCAATTCGCTAGCTCATGGGTATTAATCCGGGTTGGTTCTCTCTCATGTTCAGTCATTTGCATCAGTTTCACAAAGATTAAACAACCTGCTTTACTGGAAACCCGATGAGTTGAACGATGGGGGTTACGTAAATACCAGCCTGCTGGATAATCATCTTCAGCATTCTCGGTAAAAATGCCTGACAAGATGAGGACTTCTTCACCCAAAGGATGTTGATGTTCAGGAAAGGCAGATTCTGGTGCGTATTTCACAAGACTACTTGCACGTGCTTTCTCATCGCCAATACGATCAAGCATCATTCTATCGACTTCACCTCCTGGAGATTTCACCCAATGGTAATCTTCTGGTTTGATGATGACGGGTTGTGAGAAGTCGGCATGAATAAACATAATGCTGTCCTGTAATGAAGAAACCTAAGTATTTTAACGAGAATGCATAGGTTTATTTTAAAAGAAATAGCGATTAGTTAGCTCACTGTTTCAGAAAAGATAAGCATGTTAATAGCAGATATTACTCACTAAGCTATGAAATATTAATATTTTAGAGTTTAATCAACTGTGCTTTGTTTTTACATCAATGAGGAATGGCATGAAATATCAACCGCCTTATACGATCACCTCTAAAATTATTCACTTGATTGCACAAATTAGTGAATCAATAGGGCGTTTGACTGCATTAACCCAAATCCAAGATAGCCTTAAATTGCGAAAAGCCAATCGTATTCGAACGATTCAAGGGTCTTTAGCAATTGAAGGGAATACCTTGAGTACAGAGCAAATCACCGCAATCCTGAATGGCAAGACCATTATCGCTCCACCTAAAGAAGTGCAAGAGGTACGTAATGCCCTAAAGGCATATGAAGAAATTCAAGATTGGAATCCTGATCAAGAATCGCATTTGCTTAAAGCACATCAAATATTGATGACAGGACTGATTGATGAGGTTGGACAGTATCGCCATAGTGGTGTGGGTGTGATGTCAGGGGATCGGGTCGTGCATATGGCTCCGCCTGCGAATCAAGTTCACCGTTTAATGGGAGAATTATTGCATTGGTTGGCTGAGGGTAATGAGCATCCATTAATTCAGAGTTCAGTATTTCATTATGAATTTGAGTTTATACACCCATTTGCTGATGGCAATGGGCGGATGGGGCGTTTATGGCAAACTTTAATCTTAAGCCAGTGGAATCCTATTTTTCTCAACATCCCTGTAGAAAGCTTGATTTATCAAAACCAAAAAGCTTATTACGATGCACTGCAAGCGAGCACAGATCGTTCAGATTCTGCACCTTTTATTGAGTTTATTTTGCAGATGATTCTAGATGCAATACTTAGTTCTGATGCCAGCGATCAAGATACCGCTCAAGCTAACGTACAAGTTAGCGATCAAGTTAAACGTCTCATCCAGAATATGGAGCAGAAAGAATATAGCTTAACTGAGCTTATGGCTCTATTAGACTTGTCCCATCGAGCCACATTCCAAAAAAATTATTTAACTCCAGCATTAGAAGCAGGTGTGATTGAACGTACCCTTCCTGATAAGCCTAAGAGTCCTAAGCAAAAGTACAAATTAAAAAATTGAACTGTACTGAAGTTGATGTGATTATTAATATCATAACGAGCTAATTGAAATGTTATAACATTACATTTATTTTTAGGTGTAATTTGCTGCTATAATGCCGTACGCCACTTCAAATCCTCAATTCGGATTTGAACAAGATTTTAAAGTGATTCAATGCACTAAATCTAATTTGGGTCAAAATTGGGTCAATGAATTTTTTTATTCAATAAAAGAGCTTTAAAATGAATGAGTTAGGTTTTGAGTTCAATTGACGCCACCTCCACCAAAATTCTTGTTATAAATCAACCACTTATCTAAGTGGCTTTTTTATTACCTAAACTTTATAAGCGATTTAAAAGATCAAATCAAAACTAGAACGAATACGCTCGATTAATAAATGCTTCGACTCTGACAAATGAGTGTTTTTACGAACCATCAATTGGGTCTGAGCCGTATTGCACAGCTCGGAATCAAGAGTTAAGGCAACGGCCTGACCTTCTTTTACTGCATCTGCAATATCTGCATAGCGCATGGCGGAAATCCCATGTCCAGCCACCACATAATTTTTTAAGGCATAAATAGAATTGGTGGCCAGGCTAATATTCAGGTTCACTTGTAAGCGCACCATTTCACTGTCGAGTAGCTGACGAAAACCATGCCCCACAGGCATTAAGGCAAATTTATAGGCTGAAATTTCAGATAGGCAGGAACAGCTAGAATAAAAGGTTCTGTTTTATGGGCAATGGTGCTGATGTCTGTATGAAATGGGGGGTTATACGCAAGTCCAATATGCGCTAGGCTGTCCACGATATGTCGTACTACATGCTGGGCACTCATTAATTCTAACTGGATTTCAAGATTTGGATATTTATGGTGCACATGTCGAAGTACATCATAAATCATGTGTTGCATATAACTTTCACTTGAAACAATGTTCACTTTGCCAAGTTGAGAAGATTGCAGCTGAAATAAACTGTCAAATAATTCATTTTCACGATTCTTATTTTCCTTAAAATACTCAAGTACCAGATAGGCGGCTTCAGTCGGAATAATATGCCGTCCCTTACGTTTGAACAGGTTTATTTTTAATTCTGATTCAAAGAGTTGAATTTGTCGGCTCATGGCGGACTGTTCAATATTCAGGATATCTGCCGCTTTGCGCATCGAGCCAAACATCATCACCGTATAGAAATAACGCAAACGCTTTTCATTGATTCCGTTCAGTGGCGCAAGGAATTGCAAGTTTCTGTCCATAAAAACTCTGATGCTTTTAAAGCATCAGTATGCCTAATAAATTACATTGTTATCAAGTCAGGAGCATGCTTACATTGTTTTTGAACAATAAGAAGATCTAGATAAAAAGGAGTTTTAGATGGATTTAATGACCTCCCGTCAACAACGGTTAGACCAGATTTACAAGAAAGTGAGCTGGCGCCTGCTGCCATTTTTATTGCTATGTTATTTCTTTGCTTATCTGGACCGGATCAATATCGGATTTGCCAAGTTGCAAATGCAGCAGGAATTGGGTTTTAACGATGCAATTTATGGCATGGCAGCCGGCATATTCTTTTTAGGTTATGTGCTGTTTGAAGTGCCAACCAACCTGTATTTTGAAAAAGTCGGCGCCAGAAAAACCATTACCCGCATCATGATTTTGTGGGGCCTGACCTCCATGTCGATGCTATTTGTCACCACCCCGCAGATGTTCTATGTCTTGCGCTTTTTACTAGGTGTATTCGAAGCCGGTTTTGCCCCGGGCATGATTTTCTATCTGACCTATTGGTATTCCGGTGCACGCATGGCACGTGTGATGGCGATCGTCATGCTGGCCGGGCCACTCGCTGGTATGTTAGGTGCACCATTATCCACGCAAATCATGAGTACTTTTCATCAGATTTATAATCTTTCTGGCTGGCAATGGTTATTTTTATTGGAAGCTGTGCCAACCGTGCTGTTGGGCTGCGTAGCATACTTTTATTTAACCGATCATCCTTCACAAGCAAAATGGCTGTCTCAAGAGGACAAAGCCTTATTGGTAAAAGAAATTTCACAGCATCAGTCTGCAACTGGTCATAGCAATTTTAAAGCGGTGTTGAAGGATCCCTGGATCTATTTCATGGCCTTGGCCTACTTCACCATTATCTGTGGGATCTATGCGATTGGTTTCTGGCTGCCATCTTTATTGAAATCGGGCGGTATCCAGAATTTGCAGATGATTGGCTGGCTGGTGGCGATTCCATATTTATGCGGTGCAATTTTCATGATCATTTTTGCCCGCAGCTCGGACAAATGGCAGGAACGGAAATGGCATTGTGTAGTGCCTACGGTATTGGCCGGAGTCAGCTTGATGTTGTCGGTGATCAGTGCGAATTTCCTGCTGTCCTTTATTGCGATCTGTACCGCAACGGCCTTTATGTTTAGTGCCTATACCATTTTCTGGTCGATTCCATCGAAATACTTAAGCGGTAGTGCGGCAGCAGGCGGAATTGCCCTGATTAACAGTATCGGATTACTCGGTGGTTTTGTCAGTCCAAATATTATGGGCATGGCGCAGTCAATGACCGGTTCCATGCTGGCAGGCTGGTTCACGATTGCTGTGATCATGATGCTCGGAGGCACTTTCCTGATCTATGCCTTCAGACTGAAAAAGCAAGTTGTTTCCCAGCAAGTAACACGCGCTGCCTTAATCGTCGATAAATAATCAATCATGCAGCATAGGAAGGATTCAAGATATGAAGAAAATCATCATTGCGGGCTTTCAACATGAAACCAATACCTTTGCCCCGACCAAAGCAAGATATGTGGGTTTTGTCCAGGGCGGGGGATTTCCTCCGCTTAGCCGCGGCGCAGATGTCCTGAAATTTCGGGAACAGAACATTCCGATTGGCGGTTTTATTCAACAAGCAGAACAATTCGGTTATCAACTTTTGCCGGTAATCTGGGCTGGCACTTCACCTTCAGCGCATGTAGAGCAGGACACTTACCAACGGATCTGTGATGAAATTATTGCAAGCATCCAGCAGCATCCGGCAGATGCGGTGTATCTGGATCTGCATGGTGCCATGGTTAGTGAACAGGTGGATGATGGTGAAGGGGAATTGTTAAGACGGGTTCGTGAAGCAGTCGGGTCGGACATTCCGGTAATTGCCAGTCTGGATTTCCATGCCAATGTCACGCAAGCGATGTTTGCTCATAGTGATGCATTGATTTGCTATCGGACTTATCCGCATGTAGATATGGCCCAAACTGGACAACGCTGTGCCCAACTGCTGAATCAAATATTCGAGGGCAAAAAACTGTATAAGAAAATGTACAAGCTACCGTTTTTGATTGCGTTGAATGCACAATGTACCGAGCTGGAACCTACCCAGTCTTGTATGAATTTACTCGAACAGCTAGAACAAAATAATCCTGTCCAGATGAATTTTACGCCGGGTTTTCCGGCGGCAGATTTTGAGGAATGTGGCGGTTGTATCTGGGGCTATAGTGAAAACGCTGAGCAGTTAGATCAGGCCATGCAACGCTATATCGACCATGTGCTGCAACAAGAAGCGCATTGGAATATGGATTTTTTATCACCAGATCATGCCGTGCAGCAGGCAATTCAACTTTATCAACAGCATTATTCGGCCAAACCCGTGGTGATTGCCGATACTCAGGACAATCCGGGAGCCGGTGGTGATTCGAATACGACCGGGATGTTATCGGCGCTATATCGACATCCGGTTAAAAATGCATTGATTGGCCTCATTGTCGATCCCGCGGTGGTGCAACAAGCCTATCAGTTTGAGCTTGGTCAGCATTTTTATGCGCAACTGGGTGGAACATCGGGTATTGTCGGGGATGCCCCATTTAGCGCTGAATTTAAAATCAAAGCCTATAGCGATGGAAAATTCAGCTATGGCGGACCCATGATGCATGGCGTTGAGGCGGATATCGGCCCGAGTATATTACTGGAAATAGACGGTATTGAAATTGCAGTCAGCTCTTACAAAGCCCAGTTGCTCGATCGTAATATGTTTAGAATTTTTGGTGTTGTGCCTGAAGATAAATCAATTATTGTAGTGAAAAGCTCGGTACATTTTCGTGCAGATTTTCAGGACATGGCGGCTGCCATTTTAGTCGCAAAAGCGCCTGGGGCCATGAAAGCAGACCCGAATGACCTGCCTTGGCAAAAGATTGAGCCTGATAGACGACTCGTGCCAATGGGCGAAAGTCTGGCGCAGCGTGATCAGCCATTGCGTCGTACGGTCTAATATTTAACTAATATTCAATTAACACCCAAACGATTGAACAGGCAAGCTCTATCATGATCTAGCCTGTTTTTTGATCACATCTCCATTTCCTTAAACTTAATACAATTTTCTGTTACTTGATTCCGTGTCTGGATCTGCCATAGATGAACTTGACTGACACCGACTTAAGCTAGCTCAAAAAAGTGGACAGGAACTCAACATTCTTTTCAAACTCAACAAAATACCTATAATTCCAATTAGAAACTTGTTGTAAATTAAACCTTAGGAAAAAAACAAATACAGTTTTGACTTTCTTATTTCAAATTAGACGAATCAACCGGAGATTCTCATTGCGCGCTGCCCGCTATAAAATTTTGCTCATTATCGTATTGCTACTGGCAGTAGGGTTTGCTCTATTTCGCTGGTGGCAGGGGCCAGTGGTGCCTAGTTATACGCTGAGTGCCATGCCGCTGGTACAAAATGTTGTTGCGACCGGACGTGTTGCGACAGTCTCACGTGCCCAGGTAGGCAGTGAAATTAGTGGTGTGGTTCTGCAACGTCTGGTGCAGGAAGGCGATCAGGTTAAACCGGGTGATCTGCTAGTGGTATTGAAATCGGATGAATTGCTGGCCCAAGTCAGACAGGCCGAGCTGGCATTGACCGAATTGGCAAGCAGCCGACGGCCACAGGCTGCAGCAGAACTGGCCAGTGCCAAAGCCCAGCTGGAGCAGGCCAGCCGAGAAGCAGCACGTAGACGTAATGCAGAAGCCGGCATCCTGTCGAGGGAAGAGGTCGAACAGGCTGTGGAAGCAGAAAGAGTCGCGCGTAATAATTATGAGACAGCCCGGGTAAAAGCATCCGCATTGGCTGCGGGTCAAGTCGAAGAAGCGTCGCTTCGGGAACAGCTTGCAGTGGCACAGGCTCAACTGGCCAAAACCAAGATTCGGGCGGCGGTCGCTGGCACAGTGCTGACACGCGATGTCGAGCCAGGTGATCTGGTTCAGCCGGGACAAACTTTATTTACCATTGCGTTAACAGGGAATATAGTCAAACTACTTTATTATCCATACAGGATTCGAAAAAAACTCGAAATAATTCATCGACTGAGTCGATCAACCATTCTTTACGCTTACGTTTAACCCATGCCCACATCTGTTCTATAGGATTTA
>NZ_JBWZQN010000089.1:0-8597 GCF_056724605.1 Prolinoborus fasciculus
GAATAATTCAAGTGAATTTGTTTGAAAGAAGAACTTTAAAAGCTTTATTTTCACCCGATAAAATACCCATAAAACAAGAGGAAGCTCAAATGAGCTTCCTCTTGTGAAAAATTGTGGGACAGCAATGCCCAGTTGGGTGCTTTTTTAATTTGTCATGCTTATTTTTTCGGAGCAGGTACAGAAGCCTCGGTAGTAATGTTTACTGTAATTTTATCGCCCACATTTGGAACATAACCGCCTACCCCAAAGGCTGAACGGTTAAATGAAGTGGTTGCATTGAAACCAATCGTTTGTAATTTTGTCATTGGGTGCACGCCTTGTTTATTTAAAACTGCGTCCAGTACCACAGGTTTAGTGACATCTTTTACGGTTAAGTTACCGGTGATTTTGTATTTGTTTTTGCCTAAAGCCTGAACTTTAGTACTTTTAAAAGTGATATTCGGATATTTGGCAGCATCAAAAAATTCTGCTGTCTTAATATGGTCATCCAGCGCTTTCACATTCGTATTAATGCTTGCAACCGGGATATTCACATTGACCGAAGAATTCGCAGGTTTTACATTATCAACATTAATCGTACCCTGGATGTCACTGAAGTTTGCAGATGGTGTAGAGAAACCAAAGTGGCTCCAAGAGAACACCGTTGCTGAATGAGTCGGGTCAATCGTATAGGCCACTGGTTTTGCCATAGAAACTGTTGCTACAGATGCGACCGCCAAGCCTAATGCTAATGTTTTGAAATTCATGTTTTTATCTCACGTTTTGGATGTTATTAAGTGTATAGAATCTGGAACTGTTTACAGCCCTAAAGATAAAACGTTTTGTTGCAGCGATGAAACGATAAAATTGTAAGTTATTTTTTTAATTTTTGAGCTTTAATCCATACGGTACTGGATGAATCCAGTTTTCTTGGCGACTTTGTTATACAACGCTTGTGCCTGATGGTTTAATTCATGAGTCAGCCAGTAAACCCGGTCGCAATTACGCTGCTGCGCGACCTGATAGACATGCTGAATCAGCTTGCGCGCCACGCCCTGTCCGCGATAATCAGGATGGGTAAATAGATCCTGCAAATAGGCATAGGGTCTTACTGTCCAGCTACTGTTATGTTCGATGACATGCACAATCCCTACGACCTTTCCATCAATCAAGGCCGCAAAACCGTACATTGAATCTAACTCATAATTAGTTAATTTATCCCAGGTATTTTTACTTACCTCATCCGAAATTTGGGTCTGATAAAAGCGTTGATAGTCTTGCCATAAAAATAGCCATTCCGGCTGTGATATTTGCTCTAGAGATTTGATCTGGATCTGGCACTGTATATTCATGTTTAACTGCTTCTTTGGCTTATTTCTTTAATTTAAGTCGTTTCAATAGTGGTCGCTGAATTTTTATAGCGGCCTAAACTTAGCTTTATCTCATCTGGTGCTCATAAGCAACCTGTCAGATGAAAATCATCCGGCATAAAAAAAGTCCCAATCAGGGACTTTTCATGCATTATGTTTAAAGTTTTTCAACCAGAATACGATCAACCTGTTTTAGGCCAGTCGTCTTTTCATGATTTTTACGACGCACTTTAATGACCTTTTCTTCGGCTAATTCTTGCAGCATTAAATCAACTGCAACCATCGCTTCAAGAGGTAATTCCTGTCCGATCCACTTGAGTTCGCCTGCATCCATTAAAGTAATTTCATCGTTAATTTGTTCATACAAGCTCATGTTCATCTCACTCTTTCATTTCGACTATGGGAGAACTTTCTAACGATTGCCACATGAAAACAACGCTAAAAAGCGAAAAAATAAAAGACGCCCCAAAAATGGAGCGTCTTTTAATAAACCGCCTAATCAGTTGATTATGCAGTAATCTCTTTTACAGCTGCAACCACTGCTTCAGTAGTAATACCGAAGAACTGGAACAGATCTTTTGCAGGTGCAGATTCGCCATAAGTGGTCATACCGATTACGCGACCATCAAGACCCACAAATTTCCACCAGTAATCAACATGTGCAGCCTCAACAGCAACACGTGCACGAATATTTGATGGAAGAACCGCTTCACGATAAGCTGCATCTTGCTTCATGAATTCTTCAGCACATGGCATAGACACGACACGCACGCCTTCAAGCTGTGCATAAGCTTCCATTGCCAGAGATACTTCAGAACCAGTTGCAATAATGATGGCTTTCAATTCGCCTTTTTCTTCAGCCAGTACATAACCACCTTTCGCAGCGTTCTCAATTTGAGCTTGAGTACGGGTTTGGAATGGCAAATTCTGACGGGAGAAGATCAATGCGGTTGGACCTTCAGCACGCGTTAATGCAGATTTCCAAGAAATTGCCGCTTCAACCGTGTCACATGGACGCCATGTGTTTAGATTTGGCGTACCACGAAGGGATGCGATCTGCTCAACAGGTTGATGCGTTGGACCATCTTCACCCAGACCAATTGAGTCATGCGTATACACATGGATCACGCGCTGTTTCATCAATGCAGACATACGTACGGCATTACGTGCATATTCCATAAACATCAGGAATGTTGCTACGTAAGGGATAAAACCGCCATGCAGTGCAACACCATTCGCGATTGCAGTCATACCGAATTCACGTACGCCATAGTGTACGTAGTTACCTGCCGGATTGTCCTGTACGCCTTGCGCGCCTTTCCAAAGGGTCAGGTTAGAACCTGCAAGATCCGCAGAACCACCTAGAACTTCTGGCAATAATGGAACAAGTGCTTGTAATGCATTTTGGCTCGCTTTACGCGTTGCGATCGTTTCAGCTTTGGCATTCACTTCTGCAATATAAGCATCCGCTTTTGCAACGAAGTCAGCCGGTAATTCACCAGATAAACGACGTTTAAGCTCAGCTGCTTCAGCTGGATATTTTGCAGCATAAGCAGCAAATGTTTCGTTCCAAGCTGCTTCTGATTCAGCACCTTTGGCTTTCGCATCCCAAGCTGCATAAACATCTTCAGGAATTACAAATGCTTCATCAGTCCAGCCTAGTGCTTCACGAGTCAAGACGATTTCGTCATGACCGAGTGGTGCACCATGACTGTCTTCTTTACCTTGCTTGTTTGGTGAACCCAGACCAATCACAGTTTTACAAATAATGATGGTTGGTTTAGCAGTTTCAGCTTTAGCTTCTAAAGTTGCCTGACGGATTGCATCTGCATCGTGGCCATCAACTTTAATCACTTGCCAGCCGTACGCCAGGAAGCGTTGTTCTGTATCGTCAGAGAACCAGCCTTCCACTTCGCCATCAATCGAGATGCCATTGTCGTCATAGTAAGCAATCAATTTGCCCAGACCCAATGTTCCTGCCAAAGAACATGCTTCGTGAGAAACACCTTCCATCAAACAGCCATCGCCAAGGAAGCAGTAAGTGAAGTGATCTACAACTTGGATATCGTCTTTGTTAAATTGTGCAGCTAGGGTTTTTTCAGCCAGTGCAAAACCAACAGCATTCGCGATGCCTTGACCTAAAGGACCAGTCGTCGTTTCAATTCCTGGCGCATAGCCCAATTCCGGGTGACCAGGTGTTTTAGAATGAAGTTGACGGAATGCTTTTAGATCTTCAATCGAAAGATCGTAGCCCGTTAAATGAAGAAGCGCATATTGAAGCATAGAGCCATGGCCATTTGACAATACAAAACGGTCACGGTTTGCCCAATTCGGGTTGGTAGGGTTGTGGTTCATGAATTCACGCCAAACCACATCAGAGATATCTGCCATCCCCATTGGAGCACCTGGATGTCCTGAGTTTGCTTTTTGCACAGCATCCATTGCCAATACACGAATTGCGTTTGCAATACGACGTTCATTAAGCGGGGTTGTCATAAATCAGAGTCCAAAATATTCAGAAATAGGAAATGATGAAAAGACTTTCAAAACTGCTGTCTATTGTCTTAAAAAAACAGCGAGGGGTAAAGACTAACCAACAATATTTATCAGTTTATTGAGTGTCTCTTGCCTTATCGTACAATTATTCCACATTTCTTCTTCGGCTTCGCTTCTCTCTACCAGTTTTCAGATTGAATTATCCCTCATTTCCTAGCTAACTTTATTGTCTGTATCTACAATTTAAGCAGATAGACAGGATTGAATTTATGCTGATTTTGTTTCTATTTCATATGTCTCACATCATTATTTTTGAAGAAAATCTATACAATTAACTAAACTAGTCATAATGTAATTTGTACTAAATTTTATAAAATATGGGTAGGATTTTTTGATATACAGGTGAAACCTAATTTGCTTAGGCTAATTTTCAACTTCGGGAGAGTTATTGCCCTTGGCAGTCTTTAGGCAAATAGCGCTGCTGAATATCAGTGGAATAACATTTGCCACTATGAACATCAAAAGCAACCGATTTCCCGCGAATCGCAGCATCTACTCCCTGCTCTCGTATCTTGAACTCTATCCGGCACGTAGCGTTAATGATCACTTTTTCGATATATTGACCATGCCCACCAATCTCGCGTCCGGCATCACAGTGCTGATCCGAAGCAATAAACTGGGTTCGATATGCTCCAGCTTGCTCAAATACTTCGGCCAATTGATTACGCACGACATAAGCTTGATAACTCATAAAAGCCATCGTTACTAAAATCGCGATGATGATGAGTACGATCAGTACTTCAATCAGGGTAAATGCCTTTTGATACATGATTTCTGATCTCCGTACAGTCTTGCTCCAAGAAGTCCATAGCAAAAGATGTCGCCACTCCTAACCAGCTAATGTGGAAGACTTAGCGCTAATATGAAGACACGCTTGAACATCGACAAGACAGTTGGTCGCAAGGCGCACAGTCTGAATCTGCTTTATTGATGTAATGATCACTTGCTTAAGTAAATTTTGAATTTTGAGCTTTGTATTTTTTCTATCGTCTATTTTTTTAAGATTTAATCGGAAATCTAAGCATTTAATTTTCTGACAGTCTGACAGATTAAAATATTGTTGCTTCATATTCCCCAATCAATAATGCTGCCTAAATAGACATATCAATTTTTTTAATTCTATTAATCAATTAAAAACACAATAATTTGAAACAATTTCGACCAATTTTGTCCTGTTAAGCTAGTCCTAGAGCGCAACTCGATGTAACATATCGGGTCTTTAAAATTAACTGTGATAGGACTATGCGCGAGTACGCTGTATTTACTTCGGAATCTGTAAGCGAAGGCCATCCAGATAAAATGGCTGACCAAATCAGTGACGCTATTTTGGATGCAATCTTAAAAGAAGACCCATATGCACGGGTTGCTTGTGAAACGCTTGTAAAAACAGGTGCGGTTGTACTTGCCGGTGAAATCACAACGACAGCAAATGTTGATTTTGAGGCAATTGTACGTCATACCGTAAACGGAATTGGTTATCACCATTCTGATCTTGGTTTTGATGGCTCAACCTGTGCCGTGATCAACATGATTGGTAAACAGTCACCTGAAATTGCTCAGGGTGTAGACCGCCAGAAACCTGAAGATCAGGGTGCCGGTGACCAGGGCTTGATGTTTGGTTATGCAAGCCGCGAAACTGATGTATTAATGCCTGCGCCGATTTCATATGCGCATCGCTTGATGGAAAAACAGGCTGAATTACGCCGTAATGGCACCTTGCCATGGTTACGCCCAGATGCAAAAAGCCAGGTAACGTTTGCTTATGAAAATGGCGTACCAGTTCGTTTAGATGCAGTCGTTCTTTCGACTCAACATGATCCTGAAATCACTCAAGCAAACCTGAAAGAAGCTGTGATTGAAGAAATCGTGAAGAAAATCATTCCTGCTGACATGTTCCATGCAGAGACCAAATTCCACATCAACCCAACGGGTATGTTTGTGATCGGTGGTCCTGTGGGTGACTGTGGTTTGACTGGACGTAAAATTATCGTAGATACCTACGGTGGTATGGCACGTCACGGCGGTGGTGCTTTCTCTGGTAAAGATCCATCTAAAGTTGACCGCTCTGCTGCATATGCAGGTCGTTATGTAGCGAAAAACATCGTTGCTGCTGGCCTGGCTGACAAGTGTGAAATTCAGGTGTCTTATGCAATTGGTGTTGCTGAGCCAACTTCAATTTCAATCAATACCTTCAATACTGCAAAAGTCTCTGAAGAATTGATTATTGCACTGGTTCGTGAACATTTCGACTTACGTCCATATGGCATTACCCGTATGCTTGACCTGATCCAGCCGATGTATAAGCAAACTGCTGCTTATGGTCACTTCGGTCGTGAAGGTTCTGATACTGCCTTTACCTGGGAAAAAACTGACAAAGTGGAAGCGCTTAAAGCGTCTGCTGGTCTATAAGTTTTTCTTAAAAAAAGCCTGCATCATGCGGGCTTTTTTTATGTCTTTCATTTCTTCATCTTTAGAATTATCTCTAGGTCGTGATGACAAATATTTAAATGCCAAGCTTCATACTATAACCTGCCTATCGAATGATACTATTAAGACTTCCCTCTCTGTGAATATCACTATTCCATGAAACTTAAAACAACTTCCGACTGAGCCATTATAGTATAAGTATCGAAAAAAGTTACAGTTAATCAACAAATGTTGATCTATTTGCTAGCATAAATCTAAATAAATGGCTGCTAAATTAGATTGCAGCTCTACAACAACAAAAGGATATTACTCGATGAATAAATTACTGATTGCTTTAGGTTTGGCGACCACTGTTGCCTTAGTCGGCTGTAGTAAAGAAGAAGCGCCTGAAACCGGCGCAACCACAGGTGAGCATTTAGAAAATGCAGCCAATCAAGCCGGTCATGATATGGAAGATGCCAGCCGTGAGGCTGCGGTAGAAACCGAACGAGCAATGGATAATGCCGCAGAAAATACTGCTCAGGCAGCGGACGAAGCAGCTGCTGCAACGTCTAGAGCAGCAGATGCCACTGCGGAAGCAGCACGTAAAGCAACTGCAGCAACTGCAGCGGCAGTTGAAGAAGGTGCCGGAGAAGTTCGGGAAAAAGCTGAAAACTGATTTTAGCATTCAGTTTGATGTTTAAAAGCCTGCGATTGCAGGCTTTTTTATCAGAGATGATTTTAAATATCGAATGATCTAAATTGAAATTGCATTATTTCTTGAGGGGATCAATTTTTTATCTAAGTGAGTGGATAAAATCAGATAAACTGATAAAACTTATCAAGTATTAGAATGAATTAATTGTGATTCACTACGCAAAACGGGCTGCATTTAAACTGAAATTCAGTAGAATACCAGCCTTTATTTTTAAAATTCAATCTCCCATGTCAGTCATTGTTGCTGCTTCCCAACGGTCGAATATTTCGGTCTGGGCAGCTTTTATCTTGCTTATCATAGGTACAATCGGTGCCTATCAAATCGTAGGCTTAAATCAGGCCTTATTATTTTTGGTTGGTGGTGCACTGGGCATGACCCTGTATCATGCTTCATTTGGTTTTACTTCGAGCTGGCGTGTCTTTATCAAGGAACGTCGCGGTCGTGGTTTACGCGCACAAATGATTATGCTCGCTCTGGCCGTTTTGCTGTTCTTCCCGACTTTAGGTGCAGGTGAATTGTTCGGTAATCCAGTCAAAGGCAACGTTAACCCTGTTTCCATGTCAGTTATGATTGGCGCCTTTATTTTCGGTATTGGTATGCAGCTCGGTGGCGGTTGTGCATCAGGTACGCTATATACCGTGGGTGGCGGTAGTGCACGTATGTTGGTAACGCTACTGTTTTTCTGTATCGGGTCTGTGATTGCGACCTCGCACCTTGACTGGTGGTTTGCCCTGCCACATCTTGAACCGATTTCCATAGTAGAAAGTTTAGGCGTCCTCCCTGGATTGCTGTTGAGCTTTATCGTTTTTGCCATCATTGCTGCGGCGACTGTTTATTTCGAAAAGAAACGTCATGGCAGCCTGGAAATTGAGCCAAGCAGTGAACATCAGGGCTGGAAGCGCTTTGTTCGTGGTCCATGGCCTCTGATTTGGGGCGGTATTATTCTGACCTTGCTCAATTTTGCGACTCTGGCACTCGCAGGTCGTCCTTGGGGCGTGACCTCTGCGCTGGCAGTTTGGGGTGCCAAAGGTGCTACGCTTGTGGGTGTTGATGTAGCTTCTTGGGATTATTGGCAAAAAGCAGGCAATGCCAAAGCACTGGCAGAATCATTATGGTTTGATATTACCTCAATGATGAACTTCGGTATCATGCTGGGTGCTTTATTGGCAGCTAGCTTGGCAGGTAAATTTGCGCCGAATTTTAATATTCCAAAGCGCTCACTGATTGCTGCTGTTGTAGGTGGCTTAATGCTGGGCTATGGCGCAAGACTGGCTTATGGTTGTAATATCGGTGCATATTTCAGTGGAATTGCGTCGGGTAGTCTGCATGGCTGGTTATGGCTGGTGTTTGCCTTTATCGGCAATGGCATTGGGGTAAAACTTCGTCCGATCTTCTTCCCGAATGAAAAACCGCAGCCTGAAAAACTGACCGGTTGCTAATGTGTCTTGTCCTGAAATAGATTGACAGTATTCCACTTCAAACCGAGTTAAGCAATTAGCTCGGTTTTTGTTTGCTCATACATCTGATTCGGGGTGTTCATATTTAAACTTAAATGCGGTCTATAACAA
>NZ_JBWZQN010000090.1:0-8484 GCF_056724605.1 Prolinoborus fasciculus
AAAGCAGACAATCTCCTGATTTAAATAAAAAATATCCATGTTGTATAGATGGTCAAAATCATGCTCCATTTGAAGATATTGGAGGAATTTTTGGATATCTTGATATTTTAGATGCATTACAAGACCCCAAACATCCAAGATATGACGATTACATGCAAATTATCGAGGATGAAATAGGAGAGATAGAGTTTGATCCGACCTACTTTAATTCACATGATATTAAGTTTTAAACCTGATTTAACATAATGGAGGTTATACGAAGTACACTTGTATATTAATTGAAATATCAATGACTTAAAATTTCAGTCATGACGAGGAAAAGGCAAAAAATCGGCTTTTGTAATAAGTTGGTGAGTTTTTAAGCATATCTGTAACATTTTGCCAGTAAAATCGGTTAAAAAATGATCAATTTGACAATCAGTGCCCATTTCATACGGATCCAGGTTCCAAAACTATCCCCAATTGCTGTGGATAAAATTTAGGCTATTTTGTACGCCTTGGCGCACATAAATCTCGGCTCTTTGCGGCTATTTGGAAAGCTCCAAATTTCCTATGATGAACCTATCAGGAACCGGATGTTCCATAACATAAAACAATAATTATAAGTTATTAAACAAGGACCAGAGGGTAAAACAGCACACGAAGAAGAAATAAAAAACCCTGGCAAGATGCCAGGGTTTTTTATTATCTAAACTTCTTAAATTAAAGTTGGATGAGCATCCAGGATACGAATTAAAGTCGCTGCAGGACCAGTTGGATAGCGACGGCCTTGTTCCCAGTTTTGTAGCGTTCTCGCGCTAATATGCAAACGTGCAGCGAATTCTGCCTGGGTTAATCCAGTTTTCTCACGTACTTCTTTAATATCAGGCAATTCGAGCTCTGTGACTCGACTTGCCTTTATCTCATTACGTTTGATGGCTCCGGCTTCTTTGATTGAAGCAACCAGGTCATCAAATAAGTTGTTATCCATGAAATTGCTCCTTCACTAATTGACGCAAGATCGATGTTTCTTTGTCTGTCAGATTATCTTTCACAGACTTTGGATAAGCCACTAGGAAAAAGATCTGATCATCCTCCGTAACCCAATAATAGATCACTCGGATACCGCCACTTTTACCCTTATTTCCTTGAGCACAACGTACTTTACGAATGCCACCGCCATTCTTGATTAAGTCGCCCTTATCAGGTTGTACCAAGAGATCCTGCTGAAGCTGACGATACTCTTCATCATTCACAAGCTCTTTAATTTGCTTGGTAAAAATACTGGTTTCAATAAATAACATAGGTTGAAGTACGTCAATGGCGTATAAAAATTTTAGCAGTTTTAGGACAAAAAAACGAGAGCTGTAGGCTCTCATTTCGCATAATCCGTATTATGTTAATTTTAGTTTTTCTTAATTTCCACTATCCAAACTGCTAAATTTGGCTATATCTAATGCCATACTAAACTAACTCACAACTCATCCGTAAAATGGAGCTATAAAGTTCGCTTTATCTTCCGTAACGATTCATTCGAGCATCTAAATTCATTTTTAAATAATGACTTTTTTTACTAGTCAATATTTTCGATGAGCTTATTTTTTCTCCATTAGCACAAAAATTTGTAAGCTCATAGTACTCTCTATGCCCATGGATAGATTCAATAATAACGTCGCCTGTTTTAGTTGTATAAACAGGTATTTCTAATTTATGTAGCGTATCCCTCACAGATGGGCGTGGATGTTCATACATATTTTGATAATTACTTGTACAGATGGTTATTTTTGGCTTTACGTAAGAAAAAAACTTCTTTGTATTTAAGGCACATTCTGCTCCATGATGAGCCAATATCAATACATCAACTTCTTGACATAAGAGCTTATTTCTTCTCAAAGACGCAGCGATATTTTCATCTTCTACATCACCTAAACTTAAAACGTTAAACGATCCTGTTCTAAACATTTTAACTGTAGAGTTATCATTGGAAGATGTTGACAGCCATTTGGGATGATAAAGAATATCTTTGTATCCAAGTTCCTTTGATGTATCCAAGCTTTCTATATAAGGAGGGTCTACTTTGACCCTAGATTTTGTAGGAATTTGATACTTCATTATCAGATCTAAACAATTTTGAGCATGATCACAATGAGGGTCGTATCCAGGATATTCTATTTTTGATGGTCTAAAATCAATTAAAATTTCCTCTAAATCAGACTTTTTACAATGATCATTGTCCCAACTTGTAATATGTAAAGTATCAATTTTGGTCTTCTTAAAGATGTCTAGCTCTTGCTCTAAACCAGGACGGCTCAAGGGGCCTATTCGTGCTTCAATTAAAGTAAAATTGGCATCAGTGGCATATGACATCAAGCTACCAGATTGTTGTAACTTATATGCTCTGAAGCGAGTTCGTCTAGGATCCATAAATACTCTTATATAAAAAACAATGGTTTAAGTAATAATCACAGACCCATTCTACTTTTACAAGCTTCGTAACCATGTTCTAGAATCATATTGAACTCATTTTCCTTTAATTTTCTTAAAGTTGTCGGAAATGACCGCGTGAAAACAGCATTTTGATTATCTTTTGGTATTCTTGATTCTCGTATATGAATATATAAGCCCTGACCTAAATTATTTCGAGAAAAGTTAACAAAGGAGCGAACCCGTAAAGCTCTTGATTGATCAGAGATGATGTCAGTAATGTGTTTTAATCTCCAAGGATTAAGTTGTTTAGCAATAAAACTTTGTTCTAATGGGGCTCCAGCATCACAAACAAGAATCATAACCTCATGAGTAATAGAGTCTTTCTTTTCTTGTTTTCCTGTATCAAAAAATGGTTCTAATCCAAGATTATCGTATACACCGCCATCATATAAATGTAATCGTGAATAGTTTAGAAATATCTCTTTATTTTCAGTTTCTACTTGTCCCCAAGGCCGTTTATGCCATGTGTAATCAAGAGGATTAATAACCAACGGCCCTATCCCTCCAGGAAAAGCAGCAGATACTGCCATGGCTTTAGCTAGAGGAAATTTTTGCGTATCTTTTGTATAACCTAAGGAATATTCACCTAGGTTTTCTTTCTTAAATCTAAAACGTTTACCTGTTTCAGCTGTAGTTGCATTTATGTGCCATACAGGATGATCAGGAATTTCTGATAATTTGCAATCAATCTCCCACTCATCACATAAAGTATTCGCCAATAAGTTTGATCTTGATAGTAAAAATCTGAAATTTATAGGATTCTTAAGTTGTCTTAACATTCCAGCCATTAGACTTCTAGTGCACAATTTTTGTTTAAGATCAGGTAAAGTGTCTGTCAAAAATATGCTTGAGCTGGGCCAAAGCATTTTATTACTTTGTAGAATAAGACCTAATATTAAACTGCCACCAGATACAGTGGAAATGTGTTGTATACAATGTAACTTATTCTTTTCAGCTAAATATTTTAACACCCCCAAATGAAAAATCATTGCACGAATTCCACCTCCAGATAGTGCTAATGCTAATGGAAGATCACTTGTGTTCGTGGTTTGATCATCAGAAGAATTTAGCTTCATGCCTTAAACAATCTCTTAATGCAATTTTTAGATTTGAGATTGTAACTTTAAAAAATATAATTATTTATCATTAATTAAACTTCTTATTTAACATAAAATCTCTTATGCGAAATTACATACCAACTTTAACTACATTGTGGACAGGTTGGATTTTAGAGATAAGAAAAACTTCTAGGGCATTTGCTAAATAAGCCGTATCACGTTCAAAGCCTATTGTAATGATGGATCCAGCATCTTTCAGTCTTGGATCTATCGCAATATATTCAGTTTTATCTTCATTCCATCGGCAATATTTCATTACCCTGGCGCTTAAGCCATTACCACGATAACGGCCAGCCCCTCTAGAAGTCCCAACACCGATATAAGTCACTAAATCTCCTTTGATAAACGCATATACACCTTGTTTATCGTAATTAGGAATTTTTCCAAAATTAAAATGTACTGGTGACCATTCAGGAGGCTTTCCTAATAGATCTACATTCCAGTGATGTTCAAAGAATAATTCTGTATTACGTATTAACTCATTAAGTGTTGAATCTTCCACTACTCATCTCTCAAAATTTATAGATTAAATAGCTTTCGGTCACGCTCATCCGTTAAATACTTATCCATCTGAGCAATTAGTTTAGCTCTGGCTTGTTCATCATCTTCAGTGATTTTTAACATACAGGATCCAATTAAAATCTTGCGTCTGGTATCGTCCTTTCGTGCCTGTTCTTTCTCTTTGGTACGCTCTCTTGCCAGTGCTGCCTGTCTTTGAGCCTTTAACTGCTTTAGCTTTTCTTCCTGTGCCTTGATTTTGCTGTCTAGTGTTTCAGTAACGCTCATTAATCCAATACCATCATTCTGGGAAACCATCCCTAACATAAGCGCACTTGAATATGCATTCAAGGTGCTATATGTATAGTAATGTTTTCCTCGAAGAGCGCACTTATGCAAACTATGTTTGCAAGTACGATTGGGGTCTCCCCAATACCCCGACAACCGTATTCACGGTTGTATTTCACTACGTGAAAATTTAAAAGCGAAAAATAGACATGGCGATTTACCACTTTTCAGTCAAAACCGTAGCACGATCAGCAGGGCGTTCCGCCACTGCTGCGATTGCCTATCGGGCAGGTGAAAAGATCTATTGTGAACGTGAAGGCCGAGAACATGACTACAGCCGAAAAACCGGTGTGGAATACAAAGAAATTTATTTACCAGAAGGCGCACCAGAGCATTTAAAGAATCGAGAAAAACTCTGGAACGAAGTTGAACAACGGGAGACCCGAAAAAACTCGACTGTAGCCAGGGAATTTGAAATTGCCTTTCCAAGTGAACTGAACCAGGAACAACGTCTGGCCATGCTCGAAGAATTATGTGCCAGCATCGTGGAAAGACATCAAGTAGCAGTCGATGCCTGTATTCATGCACCGCATACCGGATCCGGCAGTGATGAGCGCAATTATCACGCCCATATCCTGATGAGCACACGTAAACTTACGCCAGAAGGTTTTACAGAGAAAACCCGGGAACTCGATCAGAAACACAGTGGAGAAATCGATCACTGGCGTGAACACTTTGCCGATATCTGCAATGTGCACCTGAATCTGGCCGGATCCACAGCCCGGGTCGACCACCGCAGCTACAAAGACCAGGAGAATGGCCTGGAAGCCACCCTGCACGAAGGACCGAAAGTCACCGAACTACGTAGAAGAGGCATCGAAACCGAAATCAGCCGAAGCAATGATGAAATCAAACAGAGAAATCAGGCTCAGTTGCAATACGACAAAAATATGGACGTTCTAATTGCTGAAAATGAGATAAAACTCAGCACACTGAAAACAGAACAGCAGATCCAAATCAAGAATAGCGCTAAAACGCCACCAATTGACGAAAAATCCCTGTTTGAGGAAAAACAGAGGGGAACCCTTGGCAAAGTGCTAAAACGCGAAATCAGCGCAAAAGACGCGAATCTAGACCTGGATTTTATGCAGCGCAATCTCAAACAAGCCGAAATAAACCTGACCAAGCACCACAAACATCAAAACGAGTTCAATCAGCAGCTTGCCCAGGAGATCGTGAAAAGCGGACTCAAGCAAAGTCATGACAAATTGCAAAGCCTGGTCGATCAACACAACGAATTAACCCAGAACAAACCCTTACTGTTTGGAAAAAAAGCCTGGGAAGCCCAACGTGATGAGATCTACCAGGAACACAAAAAGTTGAAAGGTCAGCATGAACACCAGAAAAAACATGGTGTGAAGGATTTATTGGAGAATGAAAAGTTCAAAGAACATGCCTGGAAGAAATATCAAAAACAGCATCCGGAGAAAGCCAAGCAATACCAGACCCTCTACCAGTCCTACAAGATCGTTAAAAAATGTGTGGATGATATTAAAGCAGAACAACAGATGAAAATCAGACAAGAACAACAACTCAAAGCACAGCAACATGCGCCTAAAATGAAATCTCGTGGCATGAGTCGTTAAACAGAGCGAGTGTCTACGAGCGAACTGAGAAAATTTGCCCATCCCTTTCCCTGATTACAAGCTCCCTATCCATCAATCACCTGCATACCAGAGCATCCCGCATGGGTGCGAACTTTCCAAGTTTGATTCCTAAATCGAGCGTAGCGAGAAAAGAAGCTCATGAGCGAAGCGAATTCCGAGCTGCTTTTGATCTTGCTTTTGCTTTTTCTGAAATTCACGAAAATATGAACCAAAAATTGCCCCTACGAATCGAGCGAAAGCGAGATTCAATAGAGTTTGAGCGTAGCGAAAACCAAGGGCAATTTTTTATATTTTAGGCTTTTAATTATTTTTAATCTTTTAAATGCTTTTAAGTAAGCTGTAATCCTTTATACACAAGGGTTTCAGAGCCAATAAAACTAGGTTTATCGACCCATAAAACTAGGTTTATCGACCCATAAAACTAGGTTTATCGACCCATAAAACTAGGTTTATCGACCTTAAAACTAGGTTTATCGACCTCAAATCAAGATGATTTACAAATCAATTAAAATAGTCTATTGTACGACCTAGTTTAATTATAAATTTATTATTAGAAATGAGTGAATTAATCGTAAAGGATAATGCTTTAATTCAAGCTAGCTATACCCTAGATACAGTTGAACAAAGGCTGATCCTATTAGCCATTGCTGAAGCTCGAGAAACAGGGCATGGGATAACTGAAAATAGCCTTTTAGAAGTACATGCAAGTAGTTATATCAATACCTTTAATGTCGAGAAACACACTGCTTATACCGTGCTTCGGGATGCATCTAAAAGCTTATTTGATCGCTATGTCACGTATCATGACATTAATCCTAAGACTGGTAAGGATCGTAGCTTTCACTGTCGTTGGGTCGATAAAATTGGATATGAACCTCAATCCGGGATCGTTTTCCTACGTTTCACGCAAGACATTGTTCCACTCATAACTCGACTGGAAGAAAACTTTACTAAATATGAATTGGAGCAGGTTTCGAGATTAACTAGCTCTTATGCTATTCGGTTATACGAGTTATTAATTCAATGGAGATCTGCCGGTAAAACGCCAATTTTTGATCTATCGATCTTTAGACAACAACTTGGTGTCGAAGCTCATCAATACAAAACAATGAGTAATTTTAAAACGTATGTTTTAGAGTTTGCCCTCAAGCAAGTAAATGAGTTAACCGATATAACGGCTAAATATGAACAACATAAAAAAGGACGTTCAATTTCCGGTTTTTCTTTCAGTTTTAAGCAGAAAAAAACCAACTCTGACAAAGTAATTAAGGGAACGGATACATTAGCTCTTTTCTCCAAAATGAGTGATAAACAACGTCATCTCTTTGCCAACAAACTTTCTGAATTACCTGAGATGGGGCGATATTCAGAAGGCACCGAAAGCTACCAGCAATTTGCTGTGCGCATTGCAGAAATGCTTCAAGATTCTCAAAAATTCCAAGAATTATTCCCTTATCTTCAAAAAGTTGGCTATCAAGCTGCCTAAAATTTATACTTGATCATTTGTCTATTAGGCAGTCTAATAGACAACAACTTTTGACAGAGTTAGGCATAGATTTACAACATGAAAAGCCTTACAGTTCTTGAGCTTTCTAAGCTTTACAATATCAATAGACAAACGATTTACAACAACATAAAGAAAGGAATTTTAAGTAAAAATTCTGATAATAAAATTGATCTAGCCGAGGCTATCCGTGTTTTTGGTGAACCTTCAAAAAAACTAGATGTAAAAGAGTCTGTAAAAATAGACAGTCCAAATTCGGCAGAAGTTTTACTACTTAGGCAACAGATAGACATGCTGAAAAATCAACTTGATGATGCAAAAGAGCGTGAATCCTTTTATCAAAATCAAATTGAGATGATGCAACGTCTACTGGAAGCACCCAAACCAAAGATCCAAGAGCCTAGTGAACCCGAACTCCCTAAATCAGCTCCCATTGTAGAAATGAAGGAAGAGGTGATAGTAGTTCCACCAAAAGAGAACAGATTAACTACTCCAGAGAACAAACGTATCCCTGTTCCAGAACACGTTGAGCCTGAACCTAAAAAAAGGGGTTTCCTGAGCCGTTTTTTCCTTCCTTATGGTTAGCCAGGACTCCAGTTTTTTGATGAGCCAATTTCAGTGCAAGCACATGAAATAATGACTCATCAAAAAACCGGATGAGGTTTATTAAAACTGAACAAAACCGTGGAACATTGCTTAAATAGTAAGCGTGGAACATGAAAAATCATTAAAAAAGCCCAACTGAGTGCAGTTGGGCTTTTTTGTATACGATAAGACTATGATTTATATAGAATAAAAAAGAGCATTTCGTATAAGGTGTATTATGTTAATTTTAGATTTACTAAAACTATTTTTTGAGAACTAGGCTGTTATGGGAACTGTAAAGCTCAAATCTTCTGATGAAGTTTTTCAATTAAAAATTAGTCTGCTAGGTAGTGATCCT
>NZ_JBWZQN010000091.1:0-8122 GCF_056724605.1 Prolinoborus fasciculus
ACAATCTAAAATATTTGTATTACCTGAAAAAAGGCAAAGGCAATGTCCGCGAGTAGTGAAAATTAAAGCACAAAAATATCCAAGAAAATGCCAGTCAATTTCTTAACTGACTGGCATTACTCAATTGCATGGGGCTTTTTTATGTTTGAGTTTTATCGGTTCACTTAACTTTTCTTCGCAGGTGCTTTTTGCTGCTCAGCCAGCATTTTGTCTACCGCTGCCAAAGACTCTTTGGCCTGTGGAACATTTTGCTGCGCCAGTGCGGCAAAGATTTTCTTCGCTTCTGGCAGATTTTGCGGAACAATACTGCCATTGGCAAACATATTGCCCACTGCCATCAGCGCCGGAATATAGCCTTTTTTTGCCAGTTCCTGAATGCTGCTTAGGCCTTGCTGAATCGGTTTTTCATCTTTGTTTTTGAAACCGCTGCTGATGTCATATAAGGCTTTGGCATGAATGGCCTGCATATTGCCTTTGCTGATCAGCGGTTGCAGCTTTTGCAGTCCGGCTTTATTTGACGCTGCTGTATTTTCAGAAAACAGCAGTATGGCCAGATCAATGCTGGCATCATCAAATTTGGCTGCCGAAGCGCGTTCCAGATGCTGTTTGGCTTTGGTCAAATCCTGTTTGAGTCCGAGTGTGCCGGCTGCATAATTTTTACCCAATACATAATTCGCCACCGGATAACCTTTGCTGGCTGCCTGTTCGTAGAGCTGAATGGCTTTTTTCTCGTCTTTGGTTGTACCTTGGCCGGTTTGGGTCAAATAGCCTAAGTTATATAAAGCCTGGGCGTTTCCTTGACTGGCCAATTGATTCAAAGCGTCATAGGCACCTTTAAAGTTATTGGCTTTGACCATGGCCTCAACTTTTTGGAATTGGGGATCGACTTGATCTTTTACGGTATTTGCCAGAGCGAATTGTGCAGAAAGGGCAAGAACTGTAGCGAGTACTAATTTTTTCATGGTTCCTATAACCTTATTATTGCTGGCACCTTATTCCTTGGTGCGGTTTTAATCATTTTCACTTACATCATAAAAGGATTTTGTGCTTTGTAAATATATAATTTGTCACTAAATACAAATCATCAAAGCACAATACACCGTTTAAATCGATGCATGATTTGGACAGGTTTTGCTCAACCTTGCAGATATCAAAAGGATTACTTTGCTTAAGATGACTTCTCTGGTTAAATCTCGGTTTGAATCAGACTCCCAGGATTTCACCATGTTTGTCAAAACCATTAAACGTCACTATGACAGAATCAATGCTGATGAATCGATTGCCGATGAAGACAAGATTGATGCGCTGCTGATGAAACTTGGTGCAGAGTTTTTGATGAGTCAGGAAGACCGAGTATATGTCTTTCAAAAAGGTGAACTCACGGCAAAGTTTGATGCCAAACATGCGCGGGCCTATCATTTTAAAGATTATGTGGTAAAAGACATGAACAAGCTGTTTCATGGCTTCTAAAATAAAAAAGCCAAGAATTTTATCTTGGCTTTTTTATGAGTTATGCAGTGATTATTGCGGACGCGCTACATCACCGCTCAAAGCTTCAGGAAGCTCCAGAACTTCGAGACCTAGCTCGTTCAATGCTTCAGGTTTTGCCACGACTAGCGCTTTATAACCATTTTCAATCGCGATGCTATTGACGACTTCTACATCATTATTCAGTTTTGTCGCAACATCAGGAGCGGCACCTGTGCCTTGAACCAGATGTAACCAGTGTTTTGGCTTGGCCTTAAACCATAAACGCGCAATCACTTCCTGACCCAGGTAGCAACCCTTGTCGTAGTGAATGCCTTCGCGTTGATGCAAACGTAATTCTTGTGGTTGAAACAGGGTTGCAGTGGCAGCCTGAATCCAGGCCTGACCTGATTCAATGGCTTGCTGTTCCCACATCGTCACATCGGTTTCATTCGCAACGAAGTCAGTATGAATACCATTGATGACTGGATAAACCGGACCAACCAGTTCCAATTTCATTTTTGAAAAGGCGCCAAATTTCTTAATATGATTGGCCAGTTCCGTGGACTGATCTTCAGTGCTTACGATTTCAAAACTTTCCGGACTGATCTTTTTAAGCCATAAGCCAAATTGAATCCGTCCTTTCAGGCTACAGATCGCCGTATAGCGGGTCTGGTTTTCTGCCAAAGTTTCAGTATTCAAAGTCACCTGACCTTGAAGGAATTTTTGTGCATCTACACCATTCAGACTAAACAATGTAAAAGCAGGAGATGCTGCCATAATAAGCCCCGGTTTGAATACTATAAATCAATGCAGTTATTGTGCAGCAAGCATCAAATAGAGGCAAACAAAAAAGCCAACAATCGAAATCATTGGCTTTTAACGAGCAGATCTTTAGTGGTGATGGCTAGCCGGTAATGGCGAATCACAAGGGAATTTTCCTCCACAGACCCGTACGGTTTCCATCATGCCCTGATCTTCATGGTCGAGGATATGGCAGTGCTGTACGAAGTCACCTTCAAATTTCTTGTAATGGCTGCGCACAATATAGGTATAGTTTTGTTTTACAAAAAGCGTGTCCTTAAACTGTCCTTTCATGCCACGGTATTGCACATCATCCAGAACTGGATTCACCGGATCTTCTGGGGCTACTGCCTCACTGACATCCTTACCTTGAGGATTCAAAATTTTAACAATCTGGAACGGGTTAACATGAATATGGAACGGGTTAACATGAATATGGAACGGATGGCCACCAAAACCAGCGCTGGTCAGTTCCCATTCATCAGTCTGTCCAACTTGTAACTGACGGACATATTCGCCATCCACTGAACCATCTCCATCAAAGAAATCTCCAAAACTCAGTGTATCTCCATCTTTTTTATGTCGGAAGCCAAATTTGAATACGCCAGTTCTAGGGTCGGGGCCGAGCGAAAAAGCACTATATTGTTTTGGTCGGGCAGCAACTACTTTATCAATTTCCGGCGTCATCAATGATGGATGATCACTAAACGCAGAAAGATTAAGCTGAGATAACTGGGTCTGGATGTCTTTGCTTAAACCAATTTTTTGTGCCCGATCTTTCAGGAACTGGGCAGCAGTCTGAGGCTTGGTCTTGGCTGCTTTTACATTGACCCATCCCAGCAGTTGGGCATTGAAGCGATGATTTGGAGCAATTTGAGGACCTACATTCGGTAATGGCGCGTTAATTTCATCATCGATATTCAATTTGGTGTCAAAAATGCAGTATCTATTGGTGGTCGGAAAGGCAACCATTGCATCATGACGATAACCAGGATGGAACACGGACAGGGTTCTGGTCTGTACATGATTCATGGTTAAGCCATCTTGCGCGATGGTATGCACATTCAGGCTAATCAGCTTCTCAAATTCAGCTTTCTTGTCTGCCTCCTGATAGGCTGAACAGGCTTTAATAGTTTGTTCTGCGCTAAACTTACTGGAATTGGGAATTTCCTTAATGATTAAACCAATGGTATCGCGTACACCACCATGAATCATGCGCCAGCGGTTAAACTGATTCTGTTCTGCTTTGATCTCACCTAAAATTTTACCATTGATAGAGGTGTAGTAATTCTGGTTAGTCCAGAAGCCACCAATAGACAGATCATTATAATTTTCCAGCATGCCTATACCTACACCTTCACAGTTATTGGGAACAGCGAATGTGATATTAGGGTCGGGGTTGCTACAGCGATATTGGATTTGCTGGAACAACAGGATGTTTTCGTTCGGGTAACTGTTTTTTTCTTTCCATAGAATATCCATATCTCCAGTTGAGGTGACTTTGCCATTTTTGACTTTTGGTGTTCTTGAGCCTTCAACAATCAATGGACCTGCCATGCCATTCGACACCTGAAGAGCAGTTGAACCGTGCAGATGGGCATGATACCAGTAAGTCCCTGCGGGATGATTCGGTTCCATTTTGAACTGATAATCAAATTTTTCCTGAGGTTTGAATTTCAAAAAGACATTATCGCTATTGCCTTGAGGACTGACCCAGAAGCCATGGGTATGCAGGTTGGTGGTATTAAAGCAGTGTGGTTCATTTACATTCTCAACATGAGTTGGGCAGGTTGTTTCTGACTCGGGTGGCAGCTGGTTATTCAGGTTAAGCGCCATGGTTTCACCCTGTTTGACCCGAATCTGTGGTCCGACCAGCTGATCCTCGACATATTCACCGGTTTTTTTCTTATCAAATAAACTGGGTTTGGTTAAATAGCCTCTCAGCAGTACCTGATCCCATAATCCGTTTCTGGGGTTATAGAGTTTGCTGGTTTTATAGGCCACGATCAGCTCATATTTGCCCTTGGCACTTTTCGGTAACAGAGGTGGGTTGCTAATTAAGCTGTCTGATGTTGTCGGAACGGATGTGATGGCTTGGGTGGATGTATTGGGTGTGAGGGATGAGAGGGTTGGGACGGGTTAGATGGATTGGACGGTGGTGATGGATTTTTTGTTCCATCCCAACCGCGAGCTAAGAGCGTCAAAATGGCGGCTATAGCTCCGAATATTGCGATTTTCAACATTTCAGTTCTGCCTGTTATGGTTATTGTTTTAATGTGAGGATTGCGAATAATGTGACATGCGTCACACTGAGCTTCTGATAGTTTTAGAAAATCTGCTATCCCAAATTAGGGGATTGAAATTTTGCTAAATGCGGTGGCAGAACAAGCCTATGAAAACCGGTGCGACTATATTTTTTATCTTTAAAAAAATGCATATAAAATTAATTATTTATTAATGATATTAGTGGTTTATATTAATAATAAAATAAAAATTTAGAGAAATATTTTGCAACATAAGACTAAAGAATAAGACGAATTATTCAGATTTTTTTAGCAAAAGACCGCTTTAAAGCAAAAATTCTAAAGTCTATGTAACAAATTTTTGCGAAAATACCGATTTTTATAATTAAGTATTTGAAAAATATAGAATTTGGGAAATGCTATTTGTGCAGCGTACAATGCTGCTATTACAAAAGTAACTCATCGATATCTATTGATGAATAAAAATAGAGATAAACGAGGGCAGGCAAGCTTATGAACAACAACTACCGTAAACCGCTGCAATCCACCCAGCTGGAATATTATGACGTGCGACAGGCCATAGAAGATATTCAGCCAGGCGCATATGCCAAACTTCCTTATACTTCCAAAGTCCTGGCAGAGCAGTTGGTGCGTCGTTGTGATCCTGCCATTCTGGAACAGTCTTTACGCCAGCTGATTGAGCGTAAACAGGAACATGATTTTCCCTGGTATCCGGCACGTGTAGTGTGTCATGACATCTTGGGGCAAACGGCACTGGTTGACCTTGCCGGTTTACGTGATGCGATTGCCGATCAGGGCGGTGATCCATCGAAAGTCAATCCGGTAGTTCCAACCCAGCTGATTGTCGATCATTCACTGGCGGTTGAGTTTGGTGGTTTTGATCCGGATGCCTTTGAGAAAAACCGTGCCATTGAAGACCGTCGTAACGAAGACCGTTTCCATTTTATTGAATGGACTAAAACCGCATTTGAAAATGTCGATGTGATTCCTGCCGGTAATGGCATCATGCACCAGATCAACTTGGAGAAAATGTCTCCGGTGATTCAGAACCGTGATGGTCTGGCATTCCCGGATACCTGTGTTGGTACAGATTCGCATACACCTCATACAGATGCATTGGGCGTGATCTCGATTGGTGTTGGCGGCTTGGAAGCCGAAAACGTGATGCTGGGCCGTGCATCGTGGATGCGTCTGCCAGATATTATCGGTGTGGAGCTGGTAGGTCAGCGCAAGCCAGGCATTACCGCAACGGACATCGTCTTGGCATTAACCGAATTCCTGCGTAAAGAACGTGTGGTTGGCGCATATTTAGAATTCTTTGGTGAAGGTGCTGACAGCATGTCGGTGGGTGATCGTGCCACGATTTCCAACATGACCCCGGAATATGGCGCAACGGCTGCGATGTTCTATATCGACCAGAACACCATTGATTATCTGACTTTGACCGGCCGTGAACCTGAGCAAGTCAAACTGGTCGAAACTTATGCCAAAGAGATCGGGCTTTGGGCATCAGACATGACCCAAGCGGAATATCCACGTGTGCTGCGTTTCGATTTATCGACTGTGACACGTAATATCGCTGGCCCATCAAATCCGCATGCACGTGTATCTACGGCTGACCTGAAAGAAAAAGGCATTGCCGGTAATTTAGAAGCAGCTCGTGCGCAAGAAGCGGAAGGCTTGATGCCAGATGGCGCGGTGATTATCGCGGCGATTACGTCTTGTACCAATACCTCCAACCCACGTAATACCGTTGCAGCAGGTTTATTGGCACGTAAGGCCAATGAATTGGGCTTGGTGCGTAAGCCATGGGTGAAATCATCTTTTGCACCGGGTTCTAAAGCGGCGGCACTTTACCTTGAAGAAGCTGGCGTACTTAAAGATTTAGAAAAACTGGGCTTTGGTATCGTGGCCTATGCATGCACGACCTGTAACGGTATGTCGGGTGCACTCGATCCAAAGATTCAGCAGGAAATTATCGATCGTGACCTGTATGCAACAGCTGTGCTTTCGGGCAACCGTAACTTCGATGGGCGTATTCATCCTTATGCGAAACAGGCATTCTTGGCTTCACCGCCTTTAGTGGTAGCGTATGCGATTGCCGGTACGATTCGTTTTGATATCGAAAAAGATGCTTTAGGAAACGATAAAGACGGCAATCCGATTTATCTAAAAGATATCTGGCCATCGGATGAAGAAATTGATGCGCTGGTGAAAGTTGCTGTAAAACCAGAACAATTCAAAAAAATCTATATTCCGATGTTCGACTTGGGTGTGAATGAAAAAGCAACAAGTCCGTTGTATGACTGGCGTCCGCAAAGTACGTATATTCGCCGTCCGCCGTATTGGGAAGGGGCTTTGGCTGCACCGCGTACCTTGTCAAATATGCGTCCGCTGGCGATCTTGGGCGATAACATCACCACTGATCATTTATCACCATCGAATGCTATTGTTTTAGACAGTGCTTCAGGTGAATACCTGAAAAAAATGGGCGTGCCTGAGGAAGACTTTAACTCCTATGCAACGCATCGCGGTGATCACCTGACCACGCAACGTGCGACTTTTGCTAACCCGAAACTGTTTAATGAAATGGTGGTGCGTTCTGACGGCGCCATCAAACAGGGTTCGAAAGCACGTGTGGAACCTGAAGGCGAAGTGATGCGGATGTGGGAAGCGATTGAAATCTACATGAACCGTAAACAGCCGTTGATCATTATTGCCGGTAAGGATTATGGTCAGGGTTCGAGTCGTGACTGGGCAGCAAAAGGTGTACGTCTGGCGGGTGTAGAAGCGATTGTAGCAGAAGGTTTTGAGCGTATTCACCGTACCAATCTGGTTGGTATGGGCGTGTTACCGCTTGAGTTTAAGCCGGGTACAGATCGTAAGACTTTAGGTCTTGATGGTACTGAGCTGTATAGCGTGATTGGTAATATCGCGCCACGTTCGACTTTAACTTTGGTAATTGAGCGTTCAACCGATGATGGTAAGAACCAGATTATTGAAGTGCCAGTCACTTGCCGTTTAGACACTGAAGAAGAAGTGCATGTGTATGAAGCGGGTGGGGTATTGCAGCGCTTTGCACAGGATTTCTTGGAAGGGAATGTGGCTTGATGAGTTAAGCTGAAAGCAATTTACTTATACTATATAAGACCCTGCATTGATGTGGGGTTTTATGTTTTTAGGTTATTATAAATATAGTGATAAAGTTGTATATGAAAAATAGTATTGAATATTAAATCAAATTCTGAAAAATTAATGGTGTTTTGATTAGTGAATATTATTTTCTCAAAAAGTTCTTTTTTCCCATAATATTTATCTAAATCAAACTTTTTATTTGATGGATTGTAAGTGCGTGTACCAATACAAGAACCTGTAATACTACTATCATAAAAATCTTCAATTACTTTGTTTTCTGGTAATTGAATTAAATATAAATTTTCGAAAACATGAAAAAATTTTAATAAGTTGACAAAAATAACTAATGATGCGAAAAGGTTTTTTTAGTTAACAGATGTTCACACATGCCTAGAATTGTTTCTGTACCACTTAGTTTAGAACAGCGAGAACGACTCATTTTTCTGGTCAAG
>NZ_JBWZQN010000092.1:0-8032 GCF_056724605.1 Prolinoborus fasciculus
CCGCTGATAGATCAGGCGCTGACGGTACAGCGGCAAATGATCGGCATACTTCGATACCAGCACATGGCTGAGCAATTCAGGTGAAGCAATGCCTTTATCAATCACATAGGCGGGCATCGCTTGCTGAGTTAGAGTGTCACACTGATCACAGACCCATTTACCACGCACATGCTGTTCCTTATAGAACTGTGCCGGTCTGAAATGCAGTTTTTCACTGACATCTTCGCCGATACGACGGAGTTGGCAGCCACAAGCACATTGGGTTGATGCAGGTTCATGCTCAATACGGATGGTGTGTAGATGATCTGGCAGTGGTCGACGTTTAGGTTTATTGGTTTTGGCTTTCTGTGTCGCTGCATTGGTTTTATCTGCATTTAGCCGTTCCAGTTCTAGATCAACCGCGGCAATATCTTCTTCAACCGCTTCATCCCACAGATGGATTTGTTTTGCCGTTAAGTGTTCATTCTTTTGGGCGAATTTGTGCTTTTTAAACAGCGCCAGTTCATGCTCGTATTTTTGATTGAGAATAGAAAGATGTTGAACTTTGGCATCCAATTGTTGGTTTGATTGTGCTAGAGACTGATGCTGCAGCGCCAACTGCCTGGTGAATTCCAGCAGTTGTTCATGGGTCAGTTGGCTTAAATCAGGCAGCGTATTCATGACCGCAGTATGCCTGAGGTCATGAGAAGAATGAAATAGAACGTTTGGAGAATAGCAGAATGGTCGAGCCTGGTTTAAAGCATCGTCACCACCTGCTGTCGTCCAATGCGCTGCCAGGGCAAACCTTGGATCAGTGCCTGTAACTGTTCCGGGCTGAGGGCCACGGTTTCACCTTGGTGAACTTGAGCCCAGTGAAATTTGCCCTGTTCCAGCCGCCGGGCACACAGCCAGATGCCCAATCCATCATGTACCAGCACTTTCATGCGATGGCCACGTTTATTACAGAACAGGTAAGCACAATGCGGTTTGATGTAGCCAAAGGCTCTCACCACCTGAGCCATGGTCGTATCCATACCTGCTCGCATATCCAGAGGTTGGGTAGAAAGCCAGATTTCATCAATGCGGATCATGTTGCAAGTGCCTTGAGTAATTCTGCTAAAGCAGATATTTCTGATACTTGCCATTTCAAGCCAATTTCTGCTTTTGAGTGGGGTAAAGTAATTTGAACCGTTAACATGTCAGTAGGAGTAGGATCTAATGGTGTAGAGCAAGATAAGGCAATAAATGCAGGTTTATTCGGTAGTGGTGAGCGATCATTCCCTGGCTTACCATCAATTAAGCGAATCCATTTGGATACAAGATTTGTATTCAATCCATGTTGCAAAGCGACCGAAGCAATTGAAACGTCCGGTGCTTTACAAGCCTGAACGATCTGCTGTTTAAATTCAGCACTGTATGTTCTTCGTTTTTTCGCAAGAGATGCGATGGATGTCTGGTGATTTGTAGTCATAAATTTTAGTCCCCACTTGTTTTTAAGTGGGGACTAAATTAAGGCTTATAGGATGAATTCATAAGGTGTGTTCAGCGGACGCTTACAGTTCACCTCTAATTTTCTATATTCCTCAACTTGTTTTTCTAAAAATATAATTTCAGAACTAACTTTTACTTCTTCTAATTTGATTTTAGAAACATCAGATTCTTCTTTATTTAAGATTCTGATTTCATTGATTTTTATTGTTTCTTTAAATACAGAGAATTGAGGATTTTGTTTGTTAATATCCTTTTCTAAAAAACCAAATTCAACAAGTTTTCGTAGTATTCGATACATACGTTGACGATTAAAGCGATGACGTTCTTTTTTAGATAGTTTCATTCGCTTCCAAAAATCATTTGCAGTCCAATTATGAATTGAATTCGATTGGATAATAGGGAGAAACACCTCGAACAAAGGCATTCTAAGGATTTGCATGGTGAAATACTCTTCAAAATTACAGAAAAGAGGATTATAAGCCGTGGATATATAGTCCTCAAATAGTGATAGTTCTGTTTTTTGAGCAATTGATTCAAATATGTCAGAACTTACTGTTTCTTTTGGTTTGAAGGTTCGAGAACAGAGAAAACTAAAAAAACTAACGCAAGAAAAACTTGCTTTACTTTGTAATATAGATCGTAGCTATATGGGGCGAATAGAGCGTGGAGAAGTGAATATTACTTTAGAAAAAATTTATGAAATAGCTCAGGCATTAGAGATAGATATTTTAGATCTCATGCCCCTTATAGCTAGAGATAACAAAAAATGATTATAGATATAAGTCTTGAATGCTTCATCTAACTTAAGCAATATAGAGACACATTTCTTGTTACTTTATTTGTATGGATCTAAGTTTTAACGTTAATCATTTGAGTAATGAATTCTATCAAACTTACACATTGGTAGATTATAGTGAACGTGAAATTTATAATCTATTGGTATGCGAATTTCAGAGAAAATCTAGGCCATTAATTGTTGATTTTAAACTAATTTTTGAAAATAAATATAAAAATGGATTAAGTCATGATATTCATACTTATCCAGGAAAGCTGTATCCGAATTTAGCGAAATTCTTTTGTAAGGCTTTATATAAAGAGCGAAATACAAATAAATTTTTAGATCCTTTTGTCGGTTCAGGGACAACTATTGTTGAAGCAGCCGCAGAAGGGTATGAGGCTTTCTATTGTGATATTAATCCTTTAGCAAGACTTTTGACTAAAGTTAAGACTACGCAACTCGGAAAAGATGAAATAGACTTTCATTTAGAACAGTTATGTACCTTATATAAAGAAGCTCATTCATTTGAAGCTATTGATGTTATTAATGCTAGTCACTGGTATGACGATAGGGTAAAAAATGACTTAGATAAATTAATGAGTTGTATAGACAGTCTAGATAAAGTGGATATAAAAGACTTTTTCAAAATAGCATTTAGCCATCTTGCTAGGAAAGTTAGTTATTGTGATTTACAAGTATCAGTTCCAGTTAAAATAAAAATTAAATCAAACTTTAGTGCCTTAAGAAAAGCTGAAATCGAAAAGAGGCTTACTTATATTAAAAATGTAGATATCCTGACGACATTTAAAGAAATTGTTGAAAAATACAGTATTTCCCTACAGAATTTTGCCAACTGTTTAAAGGAAAATAGTACAACCCCAAAATTGTTAGCTAATAACGTTACTTTAATTAAAGATGAGGCTGTTTTTGATTTAATAATAACTTCACCACCCTATGGATCTGCACAAAAGTATATTAGAGCATCTAGCTTAAGTTTAAACTGGCTAAAACTTTCAAGGCCTCAAGAGGTAACAATATTAGTCAATTCTTCTATCGGAAAAGAAAGAGTTACAAAAGAAGATAAAGAGAAAAGTGATAATTATTTCAAAAAACTTAATGTTAAGTTTCAAAATGTACTGGAAAAAATAAAAGAGCAAAATTTAACCAGGTATTATATTACCTTGACTTATTTAAAAGAAATGGATTCTAGTCTAGAAAATATTATAAAATCTTTAAAAGAGGATGCAAGGCTTGTATTAGTGGTAGGTAATAATACAGTCTGTAATCAAATATTTTATAATGATGAGTTTTTAATAGATCTTCTTGAAAATAAAGGGCTAAAATTGGAAATACATTTAATTGATTTTATTAAATCAAGAGGACTTATGATTAAAAGGAATAAAACTTCTGGAATTATAAATTATGAAAGTATTTTGGTATTTAAAAAGTAAATCATGATGAAAACTGATAGTGCATATGAAATATATAGGCAAAAAATACAAATTCTGAATGAATATGTTTGGAATAATGATAAGCCTTGGCATGTCATTGAAAAATGGTTAGAAAACTTTACAGGGTATTCTTTTTCTACACCAGAATGTGAAAAATTAATGGCTTTACATATGCTATGTAACTTTAATTATTTCAGTCAAGATATGGTTAGGCAGATGCTGAAATCATGTTATGAGGATCTACTGATTATACCTCTAAAACAAGAGATAAGAAAAAAAAATAATAATACACTTGATGTAGATTTAATTAACTATGAGTTATCCAAAGAAATAGAAGTTACTCGTTTTTTAGGAGCTGGAAATCCTTCAGAAAGTGGGTCCCACTTATTATATTACTTTAGACAAATTAACGATCTTGATGTTAAATATTTTTGTGACTATTATGCTATCTTTCAGGAAGATCAAAGTGGAAACATAATCCTTAAAGATCCTACTCTTAAGCGAGTTGTGTTTTTTGATGATTTAGTGGGAACGGGGCGTCAATTAAACACATTTATCAAAGAAAGAATAAAAAAAATAAGAGCTAGTCTTCCCGATCTAGAGATACAATTTATATCTTTATTTGCAACTTATAATGCATCTAAGAAAATAAATCATGCCGAATCCTTTAATGGGAAAGCAAAAACATTATTTATTCTAGATGAAACTTATAAGGCTTTTGGAAGAAAGTCTAGATATTTTGCTAATCGTGAGTTTCCTTCTCGATCTAAGATTAAAACATTTAGCCGAAAATATTCACAATTATTAGGTTGCGGAATCCGAGATGTGCATGGTTTTGGATATTCGCAATTAATGTTAGGTTTTTCATATAATACGCCTGACAATACTATACCAATTTTTTGGAAAACAGGGCCTCATTTCACTCCAATTTTTAAAAGATACAGTAAGCAAGGATCAGGGCTATGAAAAGAACTTTAAGTGACTATAGCTCCTTACGAGCCGCAGAATATAATGATAGCCAAATTAATGCTGCGTGGTTAGATACTCGACAACAATCTTTTAGAGAAAAGCTATCATTAAGTGCTTTAGGATCCCGATATTTACTAGGGGCGAAAGGGACTGGAAAGACCCACCTGTTAAGATATTTCTCATTAAAAGTAGCCTTGAAAAGAAATTCTTATGATTTAAAGAGTAGCCTGAATGAATTAGGTGCAATAAGTATTTATTTAAGATTGCCAAATGATCTAAGTAAGTTTGACCATCTTGGTCGAGATCAAGGTAAAATTATCTTTAAAGTTTATTTTGAGCTTCTAATACTTCGTTCAACTTTTGATTTGATAGATAATATCTGTTCTGAAAGTAATATAAATGATTCTGCAGTATGTGAGGTTGCAGAAAAATATTTTAATAAAAAATTTGAGAATGTTAGTTATATTCTTGAATATATTAACAATCAGACTAATAAAATTGATGAGGCATTAAAGTATTCCATATTATATGATGATAATAGTAATATAAAAAATATAACTATTATAAATAATATTATTTTTCGGACTAAAGAGTTTTTCAACTCTTTAAGGGAAGAGTTTTTTGATTATAATGTCGTTTACCTTTTTGATGAATTTGAAAATGTAAATAGTGATTATAAAAAAATAATTAATGAACTTGTTCGAATGAGTGAGCCCGGTTATTTCTTTAGAATAGCAGGGAGAAAGGAATCTGCTGTAACAAGCCAAACTTTAAATGAGAAGAATAAAGATGGAAATGAATTCATTCTAATTGACTTAGATGTCATATATAATCAGAATTCAAAACAAGCTAAAGAGCTAAGATTATTTATTTTAGACTTTATTGAAAAACATTTGAGATTAATTGCATCTGATAATTCAAAAATTGATGTGGAGAAAATTTTTGGTTCTGATGAAGATTTTTCTAAATATTTAAATAATGATTATTCTATTTCAAATGAAAAAAACATGAAATTGTATAATTATATAAAAAATTCTTTCATGCGTGCTTTGCCGATTAGTAAAAATATCTCTGCTGAGATTTTCAGTATTCTTGCAAATGGGGTTGATTCACTTCTATTCTTAAAACTAAATATTATTAGATTTATGAAGTCAAAAAAGATTAACGAAAATAATCTTTTGAGTTTAGCTGCTAAGGTTAATTTTGAATATAAAAGCTATCTTGAATTAGGTAGTAAAGAAAAGCCTTATTATACTGCATTAAACCATTATAAATCAGATATTATGTCTCAATTACATTATATGGAAAATCCTCAACGGGTTCCTTTATATTATGGCTTTGAGACATTGTGTCAATTAACTTCATATAATCCAAGAAATGTATTAAATGTATTATATAAAATTGAAAATCAATTAAAATTTGATAACAAGGATTTTTTCTCTGAAGAATATATTTGTTTTGAAGCTCAATCACGAGGTTTTAGAGAAGCTGCGAAACATTTTTTTAATGAAGATACCTCTTATGGTTCAATTAGTATGCAAGCAAAACAAGCTATTGAGAAAATTGGATCATATTTACAAGCTGCTAGATTTTCTTTAAAAATTCCTGAGTCATCTCCATTAGCTATTAGTTTTGCTGAAGCTGATTTAGATGAGAACTGTAATAAAATTTTTAAAGCATGTATTGAGTTTTCACTATTGCAAAATATTGGGAAAAGAAATGATCGAAATTTAACCAATAAACAAAATATAAAAGTTAGATTAAATCCAATGTTATCTCCATTATGGTATTTGCCAGCAGTTTATCGTGGTGATTTAAGTTTAAGTAACAAGTTAGTAAATTTAATGTTTAGTCAATCAAATATGGATGAGTTTAATAAAGAGTTAAAACAGGTTAAGGTTAAGTGGAATACAATTCTTAATAAAAAGAATATTATTGTAGAGCCTATAAAAGAAGATAGCCCAAAACAATGGGAGCTATTCTAATGATAGATTATGATCTTTATTATAGAAGTCATATTAATCCAGAAAATTTATCTAAAATTGATGATATAGATATATTTATTTCTGCCTTTAATAGGAGTAAACGTATAGAAATTGTATATGAAAATATTAAATCAATAAAAAAATATTGGTTCATTCAACCTGAATATAATTTTAATTACGATGATATTAAAAACTTAAATGATGTAATTATTTCTGACAGCTTTCATGAAACTTTTCAGGTAAAAAGGATTATTGACACTTTTAAAGAAAGCTTTGGTGATAACTTTTCTGAGAAAAAGATTGTTATCGACTGTACTGGATTCATGCGCCATACATTAGCTTTTTTAGTAATAAAGTTAGCCGCACTTAAGTGTTCTAATGTAGAGATAATCTACACTGAGCCTAAAACATATATAAATAATGATCGTACAAAATTTAGTGAATTATGTGATGAAGTAAGACCAATTGGCGGAACAGAATTTACTAAAACTGGTTCAAAAGAAGCTGCAATTATGTCGATTGGTTATGATACTGAATTAATGTCTCAGATGCTTAATAGCTATGAAGGGGTAAAGTTATTTCCTCTATTCTCATTTCCCTCTTTAAGTGCTGATATGTTTCAACATAGTGTACTTCAATCTGTCAATATTCAATCACCGCACAAAAGTATCATAAACAGTACTAGATACTTTGCGGCTGCTCACGATCCTTTTTCAACTGCTAAAGAGATTAGTAAGTTAGTATCTATCATCAGTAATGAGCAATACACCAAAAATATATATTTAGTACCTTTATCAACTAAAGCTCAAGTTATAGGTCATGTCTTCTTTTGGTGGAAAGAGCATAAAAAACTTAAAGAAAAAGATATTAATATCAATATTACTTTGCCTATTCCAAAAGCATATAAATCGGTGACCAGTAAAGGGATCGGTAGAATATGGAAATATACTCTTGAGCTATAAGTGAGAAGAAAGATTATAGCTTCTTTTCTTTTTAAATATGAGAAGCTATTTCTTTGACTAAGAAGAGTTAGTCTGTATGCTGAAGCAATTGATTTAGTAGCACTAAAGGTATTAATCCCAATAATCATCCATGATTTGGTCCCACTCTCGTTTAGCTTTTATATCTAAAAATTCTCCATTTGGTGAATTGTAGTCATAGTAGTCGTCAACATTGTAACCAAGATTTTCAAGTGCTTTATCAGTCTGGACATTTAGACTTTGTTTTAAAAAACTTATGTCGTGAATCCACTGTAAGCGTCCGCTGAACCCCACTTTTTCTAACTCATTAATACCGCGATAGTGTCCACTTAAATTTAAGTGGACACCTATTTATGGATTTAAAGACAGTTATAGACAGTGCACCAACGCTAAAAAAGC
>NZ_JBWZQN010000093.1:0-7967 GCF_056724605.1 Prolinoborus fasciculus
TCGTTTGAAGGATAAAAAAAGAATTGGGATTCAGCCGCAGGTTGAAACTTAATACGAGATCAAAGGGGTCAATTTTACTTCGCCATTTTTAAGGTAAAAGGGGTCAATTTTAAAATGCCGTTGACACTATACGTGATATTGGTACACGCATAGTCTTAGTGGGTTCATTGTAAATTGCCTTTCTTCCGGCACCTTCCCTAAAACCACCTTTTGTTTTTGAATTCATAAAAGCCCATTTGATTTTGTGACAAAATCAGATATTAAGCTTTAAATTATTGGAAAAACAATATAAAAATGATAAATGGTCATAAAAAATTTTCTAATAACAACTTAAATACGTATTGTAACGGCTCAAATAAAATGAATAGGATCTTCTAAAAGGAGTTATTTATATAGTGAGCTAGATGTATGCTTCGGATAAGAGTTGCTATTTTAAATAAAAAAACTTTTAGATATAGCTACAAATAATTGATTGAATAGCAATCAATTAAATTTAATTTCTTAAAATTATATTTTACCTTAGATGAAATTTATGTAACCTATGTAACATAACAGATATCATATAGGTTACATCATGGCAAAAGGTGAATCAGGACGTATAGTTCTGGAAGTAGACCCCGAATTAAAGAAAGCTCTTTACTCGATCTTAGCTCATAAACAGCAAACGTTGAAAGACTGGTTCACTGATAAAGCGCATAAGCATATAGAGGAAAATAAGCCAGAACTTATTAAAAGCTTTTTGAAGGAACGTAATGAAATTTAAAGTAGATCAGACCACTCAAAAATTACGTGGCGGTTATTATACTCCTCAAAATTTGGCAGATTTTGTTTCTAAATGGGTATTGGAAAAGCAGCCTAAATCGGTGCTTGAACCAAGTTGTGGTGATGGAGTATTTATTCAAGCTTTACACAACAACAAGTGTGACAAGAATATAGAACTGTCATGTTTTGAATTGCTTGATACTGAAGTTCAAAAAGCATCTAACCTGTGTACAGAATTAGGATTCAAGAATGCTAGTGTTACGTCTGGCGATTTTTTAGTATGGGCGAATGATCAACTTGATAAAAAAATTGAATTATTTGATGCAGTTATAGGTAATCCTCCTTTCATTAGATATCAGTTTTTAGAAAAGTCATTTCAGGAACAGGCAGAACTTGTTTTTAAAAAACTAGATCAAAAATTTACTAAACACACGAATGCTTGGGTTCCTTTCTTATTATCAACGCTTGCTCTATTAAACAAGGGTGGGCGTATGGCTATGGTTATTCCATCTGAGATAATTAATGTAATGCATGCTCAGTCTTTGCGTAGCTATATGGGTGAAATTTGTTCAAAGATATTGATCATAGATCCAAAAGAAATCTGGTTTGAAAATACTCTGCAAGGTGCTGTAATTATCATGGCAGAGAAAAAAACCGATATCAGCATACCATCTGAGGGTGTTGGTATTCTTAGTGTCGAAGGTTCTGAATTTTTGGAAAAAAGTCCTGAGGTATTATTCAATGAAACATTAGGAATTAATGGTGAAACAGTAGAGGGTAAATGGACTAAAGCAGTCTTAAATAAAAGTGAAATTTCATTAATTAATAAGATTATTAGTCATGAATCAGTTCACAAATTTAAAACTATAGCTACAGTAGATGTTGGTATTGTAACTGGAGCTAATAAATTCTTCTTAGTAGACAACGAAACCGTAGAGACATACAACCTTTCAGCTTATGCTCATCCAATGTTTGGTAAAAGCCAACATTGTCCAGGTATTTTATATGATGAAAATCAGCATAAATCAAACCAGTTAAAAAACCTTCCAACAAACTTTTTGTATATTGAATCTGATTACAATGAACTTCCTTTAAGTGTTCAGAATTATATACAACTTGGAGAGCAGGAAAAGCTCAATGAACGGTATAAGTGTCGTATACGAAAGCCTTGGTATAAAGTTCCATCAATTTATAGTACAGAGATTGGGATGCTAAAGCGCTGTCATGAGGCCCCTAGACTAATTTTGAATAGCGTCGGAGCTTATACGACTGATACGGCCTATCGTATTACATCTAGTTTCACAAATGCTGAAAATTTAGTTTGTAGCTTCTTAAACCCGTTAACTGCTATCACAGCAGAATTAGAAGGTAGATATTATGGTGGAGGTGTGTTGGAGCTTGTTCCTTCTGAAATTGAGAAGCTATATATACCTGTAATTGATGATTATAAACATGATCCTGATACTCTGAACCAATTAGTAAAGGATGGAAAAGTTGAGGAAGTTATTAGAAACCAAGGCGAAGCCATTTTCACTAAATTAGGGTTCTCTAAACAAGATAATGAAGAGCTTATGAAAATCTGGCAAAAATTGCGTGATCGTCGTATGCGTAAATAAAATTACATATTTGCGTGTTGTATAGTTAAAATTTATCTATTGGCAGATAATTTATATAATATGAAGTAGGGAGGAAATTTATTTCCTCCCTACTTCTTTGTTAGAGTGAGCTATATAGTTCGTTCACATTTGGTATATTTTTATCAAAATCACCTAAGTCGAAAAGAATTTTAAGCAGGTCATTCATTTCTAAAACCATAGCATCAAATTGTCTTTTTAACGTGATTCTTGAACGGTTGTCTGCTTTGGAAAGATCTGTGTATAGCTTATTCATTTTTGCTTGCAGACTAGCTATCTGATCATGCTTCTCTTTTTCCGACTGATTTTCGAAATCAATTATAGGAATAGGCATACGAGTCTGTACTTTCGTTCCACGAGCAATAAATCCACCTCTAAATACTTCGCCATAAACTGATGCAAACCATTCTAAATACTTAGATGATAGAAGAGCTTGTATATAATAAATTGAGTATGGACTATGTTCAGGCACATTAATAATACTATATCCGGCAGTCCCTCCAGAAGAAACAAAAGTTCGATGATTATCTATAGAGTATTTGTAGCCATTTGATAAAACTCCCACAATAATTTTCTGAGGAACATCACAATTTTCGAGTGCTTGGCTACGTCCATATCTATACCATTCATTGGATGTCGTAGGATCTGGTTTTATAGAACGTTTGTCGTTATCAAGATGTTCTTTCACTAGATGGAGAAAGTCGAACATTTTTGGATATGTAGTCCTTAGTTCTTCGTATTCTACAAAAACAATATGATTACTTACTTTCTTATATGGATAAATCACAAAAGCATTAGGCTCAACATCTTTATATGTGTAAAAGTGATCATCACCTGAGCGTTGAGTTTCAAAGTAAGGTCTCGTAAGCTCCTTTTCTACGTGGTAAATACTGCCTTGGTACTCAAAGTAAATATACCCATCTTCGGTTTTAATTTCCTTATGAATGTAATATTCGTTAGCACTTGTCTGTATACCGTTAGCAATTGCTTTTTTACCTAAAATATTACCTAAAGGTTGAGAGTTTCTATACATTAGTTCTAGAATTTGATTTATTTCATTTTCTAAAATCCATGTATCTGCATCAAGATTAGCAATTTCATAGGTACTAGTATTTACAACGTCTTCATCCCGAGCTAGCCATTTTTTAAAGTCTTTCACTTCATAAAAAGAAAACTCAGTTTGTTGTGATTTTTTTAAAAATAACAAACAAGTATAAGTCGTCTTATTTTTAAAAACTTGGTTTGCACCAAATGAAATTAACTTACAAAGAGATTTACTATCTACTAGTAGTTGTCGCAAGTTTTTACCTGCACCTACTTTTACAAATTTTGATGGTAGGATATAACCTAGATAACCATTGTCTTTAAGTAACTGTAATGACCGCTCAACAAAGAGAAAATACTTATCAAACTGCTTAAATGCTGATTTATATTTCTTTTTATATAGTGGTAGTTCTAAAGGAGTGAGCTGCTTCATATGCTCAGTTGCCATATAAGGCGGATTACCTACGATTACATCAAATTGAAGATCAATATTGAAGGGATTAATCGCTAAAACGTCAGTACTCTTTACATTATCTGTTAGTTCTATCAAGCTATTACCAAACAAAATATTTTCATCAGTCTTCGGTAAAATTGGAATATCTGATGTAATAGTTTCTTTTGATTCACCTTCAAGAAGTTTTAATAGTAATCCAAACGAACATGCTTTTACAGCATTAAAATCCTTATCGATTCCATAAATACAATTATTTAAAATCTCCTTTTTAACTGGAAACTTTAATTTGAAACTATGTTCAGTAAGTTGTTGCAATTTCGAACGATCATGTTCGATGTAATAATCGATTAGTATATCTTGTATGACCTGAAATATTTCTAGAAGAAATGCTCCTGAACCACAAGCAATATCTGCAAATTTTGAGTTTAATATTTGTTTATCTGTTTTGCCCTGACAGAACTCTATAACAGTATTTCGTATTATCTCTTTTATAATGTGTGTAGGGGTTGTGACGACATCTCTATCAAGGTGTTCCGCCTTGGGCTTAATTTCGATTTTCCCATATTGATTGAGACGAATCTTTTCACTTAAAAATACTTCATAAATATTTCCTAAAATATCTGAAGAAAATACCGAAAATGAATAAGTACTTTGAGGGAAATATAGTTGCTCAATAATAGTCCAAATATATGATTCTTGGTTATTTATCAGTTGATTGATATATGATAAGGAAAATAATCCTGAGTTATACTTTTTATCGGAAAATTTTAATTTATCAACTAGTGACTTAAAATCTTTGTTTTTGGCAAAGTGATAAAGTGTCTCATAGTCTTCTAACTCTCTATCTTCACAAACTCGAAGAAAAACAATACTGTTTATATAGTCCTGAGTTAGATCATTAAGCTGTTCTTCATTTAATTCTGGTTTTATAGAAATAAAATCATTCGCCAACATTACCCGCCAATTATTGATTTGCTGTAGAAATAAATCGTCTACACTAAAACGAGATATCTTACTTTCAATATCTGACCATTCTGTTTCAAATTGGCCCGAGTAAACGCTTTCTCTCCCAATTAATTTCTTAATTTCATCAAAGTTATCGAAAAGTTCTGTGTAATGGTAAAGCTTGATTCGAGAAGTTGATGCTAAATCACTTTCAGAAACAGGGTTCGAACAGTCATATATCGCTATATATTCAAAATTGGTAAGGACTGAAATTTTCAACTTTGCGGTAAATCCGTAGCGACGGACTTGTTTTGCTGGTTCAGGATCGATATCAATATGAACACTTGGTTTTTTAGCTTCTACAAAAAATTTACGCTCTGAAAAGAGACGAAAGGTATAGTCTGGCTTTTTTGTATTTTCATTAGATTTAAATCGAATTCCTTCTTCAACCAAAACTTCACGTTCATGAGTACTTTTTCTAGTAACGTTGGTTATATCCCAGCCTAAAATGGAAAAAAATTGATCAATAAAATCAGTACGTAGTTGAGTTTCATTATATCGAGTAGAACGGTAAAATTCGATATCCTGATTATATCTCTCAATTAGACCTTTTAAATTTCCTAAGCTATTCATTATGTTATCTAAGTTTTTAAATCAAAGACTATAATATTACAATAGTTCGACTAACACGACTTATATATGTCTAAATATTAATTAATAACGCTTCTTATAAATTGAAATGAGAATTATTTCGAATTTGTAAGAGTTACATTTAAGAGAAATCCAAAAATTTCTTGACCTTTAATTTTAATTAGAATTTTTACATACAATCAAATTTCCATATTTTTATTGGACTGTAGAAAGTCCTTAAAATGGTTTCTTTTTACTTCGTTGATAGCCAATACTGGATCAATGCCATTACTTTTTAAGCTAGATATCAATGAGACTGTAATTGCTAAATTTAAAGGAATAATTTCTTTGCTCTTATAGTTAGTTATAGAATTCGGATTCATACCTATCAAGGTAGCTAATTCTTTAATTGTTAAACCAATTTTAATAAGTTCAATCTGAAATTCTTGATATGTCATATATAGCACCTCTCTGTAAAATCTATCACATTAAAAATGTGTTAACAAACTTTATATGTGCATACATAAATTAATAGAGTTCAATCACCATCTTTAATATCTATTTTCAAGGCTCTTTGAACGGCACTGTTGCAAATAGGCTGACATGATAAGCTAAATATCTTATTTATTTCGAGATACAGCAGATGAATCCCTTCCACGGTCGGCACCGGGCGTTGGTCACGCCGGCAAAACGGGGCAGGGGCAACAAGGTCAGGGTGGCTGATGAACCGGCAACACCAGCACAACGGCGAGCGTCGATGACATGGGCGCAACGGCTCAAGCGTGTTTTCAATATCGACATCGAGACCTGCAGCGGCTGCGGCGGCGCCATGAAAGTCATCGCCTGCATTGAAGACCCTATAGTGATCAAGCAGATCCTTGATCACCTGAAGCACAAAGCCGAAACCAGCGGGACCAGGGCGTTACCCGAAAGCCGGGCGCCACCGGCTGAGCTGCTCCTGGGTCTGTTTGACTGACGAGCCTGAAGGCCAACGATACCAATCAAAATGCTGCGTTCACAGCGCCGCGGCAGGGATCCGCCGTGCTGGTTGTCGGAAAAGGAGCCGCTAGTGGGAAAGAGGAGGGTAAATTTTCAGCGTTGCTGGCTCCCCGTCAGCCGGATTGGGTTGCATCGCAGGGGTGTCGAAAGAGTCAACTGCGGTCCAAAGCTGTTGGACTTGGGTGAAAAGGGCGTTTATTCTTCCTATACGTTGTCGGCAGCGGGCCAAAAAGGAATACGTCCATGCCCATCGAGGTGAAACCGGCTGTGAGCGCGGGTTCAAGCATATAGCCCGACAGGCGCGTATCCTTGCCGATCACGACACGATGGCGGTGGTCACCGCGACGAAAGACACGGCCAGCCGCCATGCCGACGCGCAAGGCGGTTTCCGCCGTCATCGCGCCTTCGTTGGCTTTGCCACGAATACCGTCTGTGCCGAAATATTTGCGCACCATAAGGTCGATTATCCTGTCGTCGGGTCGCCCTCAAAGGGGACATGCCTGCTGAACCGCGAATATAGAGAAATATCCCGAATGTGCAGTTAACGAATTCTTGCGGTTTCTTTCAGCGCCGCCAATACCGCCAGCCCGTCGCGCAAGGGGCGCGGCTCGTGTGTGCGGATGAAGTCAGCTCCACCTGCGGCGGCGGCAAGCTCTGCAGCGAGTGTCGCGGCCCCGACATCCCCCGGACCACGGCCTGTGAGCGCGCGCAGAAAGGATTTGCGCGAAACAGACAGAAGCACCGGCAAATCGAAGCGCAGCCGCAATTCATCGAACCGCGCCAGCACCGAGAGCGAGGTTTCGGGAGCAGCCCCCAGAAAAAACCCCATGCCGGGATCAAGGACAAGGCGGTTGCGTTTGATACCGGCACCCGTCAGCGCCGCGATGCGCGCGTCAAAGAACGCCGCAATGTGATCCATGATGTCGCCAGCGGGTGCCTCGCGCCGATCTGCCTGCCCGTCTTGCACCGAATGCATAACGACGAGTTTGGCAGATGATTTCGCCAATTGCGGATAGAACGCAGCGTCTGGAAAACCGCGAATATCATTGAGATAGGCCACACCACGCGACAAGGCATAGGCTTGCGTCGCGGGTTGATAACTGTCGAGCGAGACGGGAATGCCATCTGCCTTGAGCGCGTCCAGCACCGGCGCGATACGCGCGATTTCTGTGTCGGACGAAACAGGCGCGGCGTCGGGATTGCTGGATGCCGGACCGAGGTCGATCACATCTGCCCCCTCGGCCATCAGCTTACGCGCCTGCGCAATGGCTGCGTCTGGCGCCAGATACCGGCCTCCATCGGAGAAACTGTCCGAGGTTATGTTGACGATGCCGAAAATGATGAGCGATTTATTCATGGGGGCTTCTATAATAATAATCTCTGTACACGACAAAAATAGATAACTCATTGAAATAATGTCATAATAATTGTTTTCTAACGACGAATACTATGACACATCTCAATGAGTTATATCTTATCTTAAACAAATATCTAAAATG
>NZ_JBWZQN010000094.1:0-7632 GCF_056724605.1 Prolinoborus fasciculus
TGACATTAACTCAAAATTAACTATTTTCAATGAATTTAGAGAGTTAGAAAAAGATCCCTTTTCACCATCAAACACTCAACGCTTTAGAAGGTATGGAAATGCTCTAATTCTTCCATGGGAAAAGCAAAAAAATCCAATTTGGTTACCGACTACAATAACTGATGATGGAAGAGAACTATCTGGATATGATCAAGGTAATAATAATCCAGAGCATGGCTCTATCAGATATTTTAATGCTTTAAGTGACGATGTTAAAAGCTCTAAATATTTGAATTCAATAATTATTGAAGACTATAACTTAACATTTGGGTTAAATGACTATTATTTACCAATTTATGTTGGAATACACTTTGTTAAATTAACTTCAACTTGTGACCAAAGTTTAGGCATTAGTTCTCCTGATTGTTTCCATCAAGATGGAGAACCTTTTACCTTTGCTCATCTTCTTTATAGAAGCAATAATATTGTAGGCGGTGAAAATTATATAGCCCATCCAAATGAAAGAAATAAGCGTCTAGATGATGTAAACAATGAAAATATTTACAGTCAATTCACATTAAAAAATATTTCTGATAGTTTTGCTGTTCACGATTCTTCGGTATGTCATTATGTATCACCAATTAAAAAAATTAATAATGATCAAGTAGATTTACTTGGTGAGCGTTGGATGATTTTAATTGACTACTCTTTAACGAAACAAAAAATATGATAAATAACCTTATATTTTCTTTATTGCCTATTCTCTTATCTTTAATACTTGGATGGGGAATTGGGCGAGTAATAAATTCAAATACTAGAGATAATTTAGTAAGTTATATAACATTCTTAGTCTGGTTACTTCTAATTTCAATAGGTTTCCAATTTGGTAGTATTCTTTTTGATAAAGAACTAGGAACTACAGTAATTGTCGGATCATTTATTTATTCAACAATTATTACTTTTATTACTTTTATTTTACTTTTTAAAAAAGTAAAAAATACAAGTAAAAATAAGAAATCTATATCTGAAATTTTTAAACCTATCAAAGAGTGTGTGATTGCTATATCAATGGTTATTATTGGTATGGTTTTGTATCTTGTATTGCCGAGTAATTGGGAGAGTGAGGCTGTAAGTAGTATTCTTCTTTATATCTTGATATTTTTGGTAGGTGTGGATTTATCAACAATTAAAATTCAAGCTTTGACCATTAATCATTTTCAAGTACCACTAATTACAATTTTTTCACTATTCATTGCTGCATATTTAACAACATTCATTATAGATAAATCATTTTTTGAACTTTTAGTTTTAGGAAGCGGATTTGGCTGGTTTTCTCTTTCAGGTCCACTCATAGGAAAAACATTAGGTGCTGAATATGGAACTTTTGCCTTATTAACTGATTTAATTAGAGAGTTTTATGCAATAGGTTTGCTATATCTTCTTGGACGAAATTATCCTAATCCTATAATTGGTATTTGTGGAGCTACAGCAATGGATTCTACACTTCCATTTATAAAAAATAATTGTTCGCAATTGGACGTGCAAATAGCAATTTTTAGCGGTTTTATTTTGACAATACTAGCACCCTTTTTTATTATATTTTTTAGTGTTTTTATTTAAAATATTATTTTAGGCAGTGATTTACTTAACTTGATTATTAAATTTTTCTAAAATCAACATAATACACGTTATACGAAATGTGTTATATTTCTTGTGAAATTTCAACGCTATAGTTTCAATTTTATAGCCCGAGCATCCCAGTTCGGGCTTTTTTATGCTTTTTCACGTTCCACGGCTAATCTTTGATCAATATTCCACGTTTTTAATTAGAGCCTGTCATCAATTAGCTTGAGAAAATCTAACCTGTCCTCATTATTTTTTCATGACTAAACGCTATGCATTAAGAGATGATCAGTGGGAGCAGATTAAGGATCTGTTACCTGGACGAGCGAGTACTGTTGGAGTAACTGCCAAAGATAACAGGCTATTTGTTGAAGCAGTATTGTATCGGTATCGTTCAGGTATTCCATGGCGAGACTTACCCGAACGCTTTGGGGATTTTAGAGTTGTGCACACTCGCTTTAGCCGTTGGGCTAAAGCAGGCGTATGGCAGAAAGTTTTTGAAGTGCTATCACATGAAAGTGATAATGAATATGCCATGCTAGACTCAACCATTGTGCGTGCTCATCAACACAGCGCCGGAAAAAAAAAGAACAGGCAATCGGACGCAGTAAAGGTGGTTTAAGTACCAAAATTCATGCCCGTACTGATGCTTTAGGCAACCCAACAGGATTTTATCTCACTGCCGGGCAGACTCATGACTTAAATGGTGCTGATGTGCTGCTGGACTTATCGTTAAGTCAGACTTGGCTCATGGATAAAGCCTATAATTCTAAGGATCGGGTGATTGATCCAATCCATAAGATCAAGGGTCAGATCGTGATGCCATCCAAAAGTAACGCGATTGATCAGCGTGATTATGACCAACATCTTTATAAAGCAAGACATCTGATCGAGAACTTCTTCGCCAAGCTCAAGCAGTATCGAGGTATTGCTACGCGCTATGATAAATTGGCTCAAAACTTCCTGTCAGCAATCTACCTTGCTTCAATCATGATATGGCTTAATTGATGACACGCCCTAGTTCAGCTAAATAAAATTATTTGCTCCCAACTGTAATAACCAAGCGAGTGCCTACGAGCGATTGAGCAACATAAAAATTTCGCCCCGTCTTTTTCCTGATTACAAAGCCTCCTTTTGCAGCCAAACGAGATTAACCGAGCAAAGCGACTGTATAGCTTTTGCTTGATGATCGAGCGTGAGCGAGTAAAAAATCTCTATGAGCGAAGCGAATCCATTTTTGCTTTTAGATTTCACAAACAGAATTAACCAAAAACTGCCCCTCGAAGCGAGGAACGAGCTTCAATAGAGTACGAGCTTTAGCGAGTATCTAGGGCAGTTTTAAGCACTTCCCCTCTTTTTAATAATTTTATAATTTTATAATTTTAGACCTCTTATTTTAATTAAATATCAATAGTTTGTGCGCCTATATCTATACGTTTATGCAGTCTTATCTATACGTTTATGCAGTCTTATCTATACGTTTATGCAGTCTTATCTATACGTTTATGCAGTATTGCTATACATATTTAATCAATGTAATATAATTACAACTAAAAACAATGTATGTATAAAAAATGGCAAATGATTTAGTCGTTAAAAATAATGCTTTGATTGATGCAAGTTATACATTAAGTCTTATAGAGCAACGCTTAATAGGGTTGGCTTTGGTTAAAGCCAATAATCAGCACCAAGAAATAACAAGTGATACTGTGTTGACAATACATGCAGGGGAGTATGCGGAACAATTTAAGGTAGATAGCTCAGTTGCTTACCGAGCATTAAAGGAAGCATCAGAACGCTTATTCTTACGCTATTTTTCTTATACGTTATATGGCTTAGAGTTTGGTAAAGAATACACGCTTAAACCGCCAAAAAAACTAAGAGATTGTGATATACCCACAACAATGAAATCGAGATGGGTACAAAAAATTGGTTATACCGAATCAGAAGGCTTATTACATTTTCAACTTACCAGCGATGTTGTTTTATTAGTTGCCAATTCAAAAGAATATTTTACAAGTTACTACCTTTCTCAGACTACAGAATTTACTAGTACCTACGCCACTCGGTTGTTTGAGTTATTAATGAAGTGGAAAAATGTAGGACATATTCCGCTTATTCCAATAGAGCAGTTACGAGGACAGTTAGGTGTAGAACCCAAGCAATATAAAATAATTTCTAACTTTAAGTTACGAGTATTAGATGTTGCTGTGGAACAAGTGAATCAACATTCAGACTATACGATTAAATATAAACAACATAAGCAAGGGCGGACGATTATTGGTTTTTCATTCACATTGAAGCCTAAAGTAGATAAAACCTCAAAAAAAATAATATCCAAGCAAAATCGCAATAGCCCCGATTTTTTCATAAAATTGAGCGACCCACAACGTCATTTATTTGCAAATAAAATGTCAGAAATGCCTGAAATGGGGAAATATTCACAAGGTACAGAAAGCTACCAACAATTTGCTATTCGTATCGCTGATATGCTTTTAGAGCCTGAAAAATTCAGAGAGCTTTATCCAATATTAGAAAAATCAGGATTTCAGCCATGATTAAATTAAATAACCTATCAACCGATCTAAAACATGTGACCGTTGAATACCTCGACATCGTAAATTATGAAATTGCGAGAGAAAATATATGCGGTTATATCTTCCTATTATCCCGAATATCCAAAGATGCCGAACCAACCGAAAAAATACAGATGGAAAGCAAAATACAGAACTTAATTTACTATCGGGATAATTTACAAATCGAGGACAAGGACAATATTCAAAAGGTTTTAAATACGCTCATTCCAGAGTATCAAGCCGAACAAAAAAACCAAATAGCTAAGAAAAATTAGGCTTCAATATCGGGCAAATCAAAAAGCTGTCGATCTCTATTTTCTGTTAAATATTCGTTGAGTTCAGCCAATATTTTTTCTTTATTGGCTTCATTCTGCATTTTTTTAATCAAATAAGAACCGAGCAGAATTTTACGCCGAGTATCATCTTTTCGTTGCTGTTCCTTTTGCTTGGTACGTTCTCTTGCTTCGATAGCTTGTTTCTGTGCTTTTAACTGTTTCAGCTTCTCTAACTGGGCTTCAATTTTCTTTTCAATATTTTCAGCAGATTTAGTCATAACGGTTAATTTCGGAATATAGAAAACCACTCAAGCATAAGACCCTATGAATTGAAATTCAAGCGGGTAATATGCTATCGTTTTTTTCATGAAATGCGCACTTACGACTTGGATTTCATCCAAGTCTCCATTAGCGTAAGGGGATTCCCCTTAACCCCAAAAGCAAAAGCACCCCAAGGTGACTGCATGGCAATTTATCATTGTTCCACTAAAACGGTTAACCGAAGTTCGGGACGAACTGCGGTTGCATCATCTGCATATCGTGCAGGGGAAAAATTAGAAGATGAACGCACAGGACTGACCCATGACTTTACGAGAAAAGATGGTGTCGCCCATTCTGAAATTCTGTCTAATTTAGATATTGAAATTGACCGTGCTGAGCTTTGGAACTTGGCAGAAAAAACCGAAAACCGCAAAGATGCCCGAACCGCTAGAGAATGGGTCATTGCCCTACCTGATGAATTAGACGCTGATCAACGTAAGGACTTGGCAAAAGAATTTGCCAGGTCCTTAGTTGATCGCTATGACGTGATCGCAGATTTAGCCATCCATGAACCCAGCAAAGGCGGTAATGATAAAAACCACCACGCCCATATCATGCTCACCACCCGAAAGGCAGAACTGGACACAGATAATAAACTCACCCTGACCACCAAAACCGATATTGAACTCAGCAACGCCAAACGAAAAAGCCTTGGTATGGGTACAACCCAAGAAGATATTAAGCAAATTCGAGAAACATGGGCAGACTTAGCCAACAAGGCATTGGAACGTGCAGGCTACCGAGAAAAAATAGACCACCGCAGCTATGCCGATCAAAATAATGGACTACAAGCAACCATCCACGAAGGCAGCAAAGTCACCCAATTACGCAGACAAGGCATAGACACTGAAATCAGCCGTTTCAATGACAATGTGAAACAGCAGAACACCCAACAACTTGAGCAACAGAAACAGCAGAAAGAGAGCGTTTTACAGCGTGGTTTAAACCGTGTCGATCAAGGTTTTGAGCAATGGCAGAAAAACCAAGAAAACAAACGCCTAGAACTGGAACGCCAAGCGGAAATGAAGCGACAACAAGAACTAGACAAACAACGAGCCGAGCAAGCAAATCGTAAGGCATCACGAAATTTAGATAATGATGGATGGTCACGATGAGTAACCAAAATGATTTAGACGACCAACTCTATATTTTATTGGCATCTATGAAGGAATACAGAGAAGCCATAGCAGATGATAACAAGCGATTAGAGACGTTCTACAATGAAGTAGCTAGCGGAGTACTCAATAAGGCTGAAAAGTCGCTAGAAATCGCAAATAAGAAGCATACAGGCGCATTGAATAACAGTATTCAGGCATTAAACGAAGCCACAAACAGACTGAACTCAAAATTTATCATCATTTTTGCTAGTGCATTTGTCGCCTTAGTGATGGTATTCATTTTGGCAATATTCTTATACGTGCCAAGCAAAGATGAAATTGATGAACGTAGAGCTGATATGGCTGTACTTAAAAAATATCCGCTACAAATTCGAGAAAGTGATGGCGAAACGCTAGTCAGAATTATGACTAAGAAATGCTATTCATTTGAGCCAAATAACGTCAAAAATAAAACTTATGATTGGTGTCGCATTGACCCTAAAAAATACTAGATGATCGGTACTTTGCTTGGTTTTTCTCATTACTGATCAGATTACAGCAAGCGCAAAGTTGCCCGACTTTGAAACATGGCTAAAGCCATATTTCAAAGCATCGAGCCAAGATAGATGAAATGCCTAAGCACATAAATTTTTCACTATTTATTTCTGCGCTTTCCAAACAATTCCGAGTGGCTACCAATTCGTACCAATTGCAAATAATCTTCTTGCTTGGCATAGATCAATACTAAATCAGGTTTAATGTGGCAGTCCCTAAAGCCTTCCCACTCACCAGTAAGACCATGATCACAATATTTTTCAGGCAAAACTATATCGCTACAAAGGCAATGTAGAACTTCTGCCCATGCAGGTGTAATTAGCTCTAAAAATTGCTTTTTAATATCTCTCTTAAATTGGCTTTCAGCTAATATCTTACGCATTGGCTAATTCTTGCATCGCTTTCATAAATTCTTCAGGTGTTTCATAAGCATCTGAAAAATCAGTTCTATTTTTTGCTTCAGTCAATGCTTTTCTTGTGACACTATTCGGCACATTCTCTGTCTCTGCATAATCAAAAGACAAGGGAATTTTATTGGTCTCAGCAACTTGTGTTAAAAACAATTTAAAGGCTTGTGATGCGCTCAGTCCATAACGCTCAAACACTGGAAATGCCCGATCACGCAAATCTTGCTCAAGTCGCAGATTAAAATTTGTTGTCGCCATATCATCACCTATGTTTTACAAAACATGTACTATCGTAAACCTAATGTACGCTAATAGTCTAAAAAATCACTCAAATTATTGTAAGAATTAGTTCCAATATCTGAATTTTGTATAACAGCCATTATGTTAAATGGGAGGGTATTTCATTGAGAATTCACAAAAATTTACCACTTATTAAACCTAAGAGTATGATTATTAATTATAAATAATTTACTTTTTCATAAAAATTAAATATTTTTTGGGCAGTATTACAATATTAAGTTATATAGTAAGGTTTCCTATGCTGAATCAAAATTTAAGAAAAGAATATCCAAACGAAAATCATCAATTTAATTTAAATCAAGAAGTTGATGTTTCAAAATTACAAGAAGACTTTCAACAGAATGGTTATATAAAATATAAGGCTTCAGAAGTTGACATTAACTCAAAATTAACTATTTTCAATGAATTTAGAGAGTTAGAAAAAGATCCCTTTTCACCATCAAACACTCAACGCTTTAGAAGGTATGGAAATGCTCTAATTCTTCCATGGGAAAAGCAA
>NZ_JBWZQN010000095.1:0-7562 GCF_056724605.1 Prolinoborus fasciculus
AAAATGTATATCGTTGGCAGAAGAAATTATTTAGACCAATTATCAAAAACTTCATTGATGACTTTATTCTCGATAAAAATCATCTGCTACCACAGAGAGTCTATAAATAACAGTGCGTAAGTCCTATAATTTAACAAAAATATAAAAAATATAAAAAAAAACCGCCCTTACAGGCGGTCTTTTTTATATATACCATCAAGCCACTGGTGCTAACGTAAACAACACTTGCCCCGTTTTCACCGTTTGCCCTTTTTCAATGGTAATCGCATCCACTCGCATACGCTCAGGCGCAATAATCGGAATCTCAATCTTCATCGCTTCAATCACCGCAAGCGTTGCACCTTCTTCCACAATATCACCCGACTGACATTCAATTTTCCAAATTGAACCCGGCATATGTGATTCCACCGCACAACCACCTTCAGGCACTTCAACACCTTCGCCATCATCCACAGCATCTAGACTTTCAGAGACATATTCCGCAAGACCTGCTTCATGCCAGCGACGGCGCTCTGCATCAAAGTTGGCTTGTTGCACCGCTTTAAATGCCGAAATAGATTCTTGGTTTTCAGTTAAGAAGTCGTTGTATTCTTTTAGATTCAATACACCATCTTCAATGCGTAATTTTAAACGCCCTGCTTTAAAGTCCTCACGCATTTGCATGAGTTCCGCTTCAGACACTTCATAAAACTTAATTTGGTCAAAGAAGCGCAGTAACCACGGCATACCTTGTTCAAAGTCAGGGTTTTTACGGTAGCGTGACCACATTTGCGAAGTACGACCGACAAACTGATAACCCCCTGGACCCTCCATCCCGTAGACACACATATACGCACCGCCAATACCCACGGCATTCTCAGGCGTCCAAGTGCGTGCAGGATTATATTTTGTGGTGACCAAACGCTGACGCGGATCAAGTGGCGTTGCCACAGGCGCACCCAAGTACACATCGCCCAAGCCCATGACCAGATAACTTGCGTTATACACTACATCTTTCACAGCTTGTTTGTCTTTTAAGCCGTTAATACGACGGATAAATTCGATATTGTCCGGACACCACGGCGCATCTGGACGTACGGTTTGCATATAGCGTTCAGTAGCCAATTGCGTTTGTGAATCTTCCCAAGCCAGTGGTAAATACACGGTACGTGATGGCACTTGCATCTCGGTGACATCAGGCAGTTGCTCTTCAGCGACTTGAAGCATACGCAGTAAATCAATCTGATCGAGCTGGGTCGAATCAAAGTGAATTTGCAGTGAACGAATGCCCGGTGTCAGGTCAATAATGCCTTGAATATTTTGATCTTTCACCCATTGCATCAGCGCATGAATACGGAAACGTAGGTTTAAATCTAAAACTAACTCGCCATATTCCACCAACATATAGTTGTTACCGGCAGGACGATACACCACATCAGGCGTACCATTTTGACCTTTTAAGGTATCTAAAATGGCAGATTTCAGCGTACTGATTTCAGGATAAAATGCTTCATCAAAAGTCACCGCTTGCGTATCTTGGGCAGTTAATTGTGCATGATATTTTTCGTTCAGCAATTTCGCTTGATGATAGCTGAGAGGTACAAATTTGACTTTATCGCCGGCTTTGAGCTGACCGAGTTTCCAAAGCTCAGAATTGATCACCACCGCAGGACACACGAAACCACCGAGGCTTGGGCCATCTGGACCTAAGATAATTGGCATATCCCCAGTAAAGTCGATGGCACCAATCGCATAAGCATTGTCGTGAATATTGGATGGATGCAGACCCGCTTCGCCACCGTCCTGACGAGCCCATTCTGGTTTTGGACCAATCAAACGAATTCCGGTACGGCTAGAGTTGAAGTGAATTTCAAACTCGTTGGCAAAGAAGGTATCAATGTCGTTTTTGGTAAAGAAATCAGGCGCACCATGTGGACCGTACATCACCGCAATTTCCCAAGAATTGGAAAATGTTGGGATTTGATCTTCTATTAAGGCTTTCACGTCATCAGATGTAAATGCCGTGATTGGAAGCATATCGCCAATCAGTAAATTACGCCCCGCATGACCGCCAAACTGACCCAAGGTAAAAGTCGCTTGTGAGCCTAAATATTCAGGCACATTCAGACCACCTTTAATCCCGATATAAGTACGGCAACCTGTGGCGATCTTGCCACATTTCAGCGTCTGACCTTTACGCACATTCACAGTTTGCCACATTGGGACAGCAACACCATCCAACGTCGATGGCATATCGCCACCTGCCAAGACAATTTGGCTATCGCAATGGAATTTTAAACTTGGTCCTTGGAGTGTACATTCTAGCCCTGCGGTATTCGGTGCATTGCCCAACAATTGGTTTGCGACATTCAAAGACAGCGGATCAATCGCACCTGATGGCGGAACACCAACATCCCAGTAACCTAAACGTCCTGTCACATCTTGCACGGCGGTTTGAATGCCCGCTTGTAGCACTTCAATTTTTTGAGTTTTCCACTCAAAGGTATTTAAAAAACGTGTGGTTTGCGTACCGGCTTTAAAGACATTGCAGTCGATAATGTTTTGTAGATATTCAAGGTTGGTTTCAATGCCCGCCACTTGGGTTTTAGCGAGCGTAACTGTCATGGCTTGAATTGCAGAATCACGATCATCCGCAGTCACAATAATTTTGGCAATCATTGGATCATAAAAAGATGAGACGTTTGAACCTGTTTCTACCCAAGTTTCATTACGCGCGTTGGCATCGAACTCAACATGCGTCAAAAGTCCTGCACTTGGTTGGAAGTTTTTGATTGGATCTTCGGCATAAAGACGCACTTGAATTGAATGTCCTTGTGACTCAAGTTTTGATGTTGGTGCAACCCAATCGCCACTGCCTAAAGTCACCATCCATTCCACAAGATCGACACCAAAGACTTGTTCAGTAACGCCATGTTCCACTTGTAGACGGGTATTCACTTCCAAAAAGTAGAATTCTTGTGTGTCAGTATCCATCACAAATTCAACCGTACCTGCCGAACGGTAATTCACCGATTGCATTAATTGAATCGCAACATTTTGGATGTAGGCACGTTGTTCATCGTTTAAGTGTGGTGCAGGCGTTTCCTCAATGACTTTTTGGTTACGACGTTGCACCGAACAATCACGCTCGCCCAGTGCTAGAACTAAACCGTTGCCATCACCAAAGATTTGCACTTCGATATGACGAGCATTTTGTACGAATTTTTCTAAGTAAAGGCCTGCATCTTTAAAGTTGGCTTGCGCTAAATAAGACACGGTTGCATAAGCTTCTTTCAGCTCCTCCGCATTCCACACCAAACGCATGCCGATACCACCACCGCCTGCGGTACTTTTCAGCATTACAGGATAGCCAATACGTTCCGCTTCAAGCAGTGCTTCGGCTTCGTCTGCCAACAACTGACTGCCCGGAAGTAATGGTACATTGGCTTGAATTGCTAATTCACGTGCAGTATGTTTGAGACCAAAAGCTTTCATTTGCTCGGCATTTGGCCCTAAGAACACAATGCCTTGCGCTTCACACAGATTACAGAATTCGGCATTTTCAGACAGGAAACCATAGCCCGGATGAATCGCTTGCGCACCGGTATATTTGGCCACTTCTAAGATCTTATCGACATTCAAATAGCTTTGGCTCGCAGGTGCATCGCCAATAAAGACCGCTTCATCGGCTAAAGTCACATGTAAAGAATCACGATCCGCTTCTGAATACACCGCAACCGATTGAATGCCTAATTTTTTAAGGGTACGAATGACACGACAAGCAATTGCACCACGGTTAGCAATCAGAACTTTATTAAACATAACTTATGCCTCCTCGCCTTCACGCACAACCAGCTGAATTTGTGTCGGGTTATAGGCATTGCATGGGTTATTCAGTTGTGGGCAGTTTGAGATCAGTACAATCAAATCCATCTCGGCTTTGATTTCGACATATTTCCCCGGTGCAGAAATACCATCATCAAATTTTAAGTGACCCTCTGAAGTGACGGGAACATTCATAAAGAAGTTAATGTTTGGTCCAATGTGGCGCACGTTTAAACCATGCTTTTTGGCAATGGGATGTTGTGACAACGCAATCATGAAATTGTTACGGCAACTGTGCATTGGGTATTTGTCATGGGCATAACGGACCGTATTACTTTCACATGAACATGCACCGCCTAAAGTGTCATGGCGACCGCAATTGTCATCGTTTATAGTGGCGATTTTATTGCCAAAGTTGGTATATAAAGTCGTACCTTTTTCTAGATAAATTTGACGGTTCATCGCCAAAGTATCGGTTGCGCTATAACGCTCTTCAGGGTTATGTGCGGAAATAAACAAAGTATCCACCGCCTGGTTGCCTTCAAGGTCAACGATACGGAAGTACTGGCCTTTTTTGACTTCGCACATCCACGCTTCGCCGGCAGGACATACTTCGCTCAGTACTGATTTTTCATGATTTTGTGTTGGGTTTACGAGTGCAGTCATGATCATTCCCCTTAAGCAGTTAAAGCGTAGTAGCGATTATTATTTTGGAACGCGCGCTGATTTTGCGGGCATGAGTCACGGCAGACATCGGTCTGTTGTAGCGGAAGAGCTTTAAACAGTGACAGTTGAATATCAGCAGGTGCATATTCAGATGAATTATCTAAAGCATGCGGTGCGCTGGATAAGAACACCAAACAATCCATTTCAAAACGTAGTTCAATCACTTGATCGGTATTATCAGATACGACATAAGACAAGTTGCCGTTGTCATCCGGTGCAACTTTTGAAAATAGGTTTAAGCTACTACTAAGATCCGTCGCCGATAAGCCAAATTTGGTCATCTCTAAAAGCAAGCTGTCTTTACCGTTGCGGTACATGTCGTTACGCGCATCTTGGAAGCTTTGCTTGCCAAACTGTTGTTCGATTTGCTGTGCGGTACTTGGCGCACAAAAGGCATCATTCCAACTATGGTCATCTTTAACAATCGAGATCATCGCACGACCTAAATCAGACGCCAAAATGTGCCCTGTACTTAAAAATGCGCTGTGTTGACCTTTTAAGCTGTCTGGCATGTTATAGGCTTCAAGCTTATCTTCGCTATTCACACAAAACAGTGAAACATTGGCATTTGCGCCTAAAGATTTAAGTTGTAAAACTGCGCCACGCTGGATGCGTGCTGACCAGTGGTGTCCACCCGGTAAACGTTCAGTCCAGAGGACTTGATCTTCGTGATAAGTAGTTGTGCTCATATGCATCCATCCCAATCTTGTACGGTTTACCTCCCGGGCTTTTATCCCTCCGTGTAGCTTGAGCTTGAAACTTAAGCCGTGAACTCTCGGTCGCTGCGCATGCAAATGCCGGAACCCTAGATCACTTTTTCTCTAACAGGGTTAATGCAAAGGCTGTGCCAATTTAGTAATACTGTTTTTATGTTTCGTAATACTATTATTAGGATTTGACTGATCAATTCAGGTGCAAGACTCTGCAAAAAGCATCAAGATGTACCAAAATAAAAAAATCCCGGCTTGAACCGGGAGTTTAAAATCTAGAGATGAGAACTCAATCTAAGTTGTAGAGTTATTTACTTAAAATCTCATGCAGGATATTGCGTAACCATTGATGGCTGGTTTTATGATGACAGGACATATGCCAATACTGCTTTACGGAATAGGTCGGGAACGCAATTGGCGCATTAAAGATCTTGAGATTGCCACGTGATAACAGGACTTCACTCAAATAATAAGGCACGGTCGCAATCGCATCGGTTTCCTGCACTACCAGTCCGACTCCCAGATAACTTGGCAGACGCATTAGAATGTCACGCTTAAGTTCCAGATTCAGCAATTCATTTTCGATATGGTAATGCCCCATCCCGGCATCAATATCGATATGCGTTTCACGTAAATACTCTTCGGTCGTGATGCTGTCACCCGTGAGCCGCGGATGATCTTTCGCCGCGATCACTACATAATATTGCTCAAACAGTTTCTGCTGATAAAAGCCATTCTCCAGATTTGGCAAGAAGCCCAAAGCCAGATCAATCTCGCCATTGGCCATTTGATAGCTGGTTTCTGACGTAATCGGACGCACATTCAGACGGATATGGGACGCATGCTGCTTCAGATACTGTGAAATTTTTGGCAACAGTACCAGATGCGATACATCAGTCATTGCCAGTGTAAAGCGCTGCTGTGAAGTGACCTGATCAAAATTGATAGTAAAGTTATTAATGGCTTCAACTTTGCTCAGTGCTTCACTGACCAAGGGAAAGAGCTGTTTGGACAGGTCTGTCGGCAGCATTTCATTACCAATACGTAAAAATAAAGGATCACCATAATGCTGGCGAATTTTATTCAGCAGATTGCTCACCGCTGGCTGGCTCATATCTAAATGATCGGCTGCCTGAGATACGTTTTTAAATTTATAGACATAATAAAAAATACTGAGCAATTTACAGTCAAGTTCAAACACAGAAATACATTTCCTTTAACTTTCTCATCATTCGGACAGGTCTTTCATCCGCATAAGTCTATTGAGGGTCAGATTAAAATATAACACTTCGCAACTATTTTCAGGATTAAACTCGCTGTAATTTTCCGAAAAAAATACTTTTGCCAGATGAATAAATCCATTAAAAAGTACCTCAACAAGTACCTCAACGCAAAATTTCCAGCCCGGTTTGCTCAGGTCAGTTAAACATTTAAATCGTATGCGATATACTCAGCCACACCCAATAAATGGTAAAAATACAGAGAAATCTTATATGTTTCAGGATAAAAAGCTGGTCTGTTTTGATCTGGATGGTACGTTGATTGATTCTGTAGGCATCTGGAATCAGGTCGATGCAGCCCTGATTGATGAGCTCTCCAACAGAAAAGTCGATTTACATGAGATTCAGCAACAGCGCGATCTTCAACTTACCGCCTTGAGACATAGACCAGATCCTTATCTGGAATATTGTGGATTTTTAAAAGAACAATACGGTTTTGAACCAACTAAAGAAGAAGTAAAAAATCGTCGTTATAAAATTTCCCGACATTTTCTGGATCATATCGTCGAGTTAAAACCTCAGGCAGACCTCCTGATTCAGGCTTTAAAACAGCAACAGATATCACTGGCTTTGACCACCACCACCAGTTTATTCAATGTACAGCGCTATCAGGATAACAATCGAAATATTAATTCTAAAATCAGCTTTGATGAGGACTTTTTCTTGATTCTCACCCGTGAAAATGTCCAGAACATTAAACCTCATCCCGAAGTTTATCTGAATATTTTGCAAGCCTTTAACCTTCGACCTGAGGAATGTCTAATTATTGAAGACTCTCTAGTCGGTGTAGAAGCAGCAAATCATGCGGGCATCGAGGTAGTGGCAATTTATGACCAGCACTCCGCTCATGAAATAGATTTGATCAAAGCCAAAGCAAATTATTATGTCGAAGATTTTGCTGAATTATTAAGTTTCGGGTGGTGTTTCAAAAAGTATGCTGGCGTTAAACAAATCCGTTATTAAGGTAAAAGAAAGTCAAATCAAAGGCTTTAAAATGATTTTCGAGCTTTTTAGAAAAGTTGCAACTTCTCCTAAATCCACG
>NZ_JBWZQN010000096.1:0-7035 GCF_056724605.1 Prolinoborus fasciculus
CCGCTCTTTCTCTGATTTCAGGGGTATATTTTAATTTTGTCATCGGGACACTACGCTTCGCTACGTCTTGCGAAGCAATGCTTCTCATCTCAGAATATTGACTCTCCGACAAACCCGGTACGGTTCATATTTAACCAAATGGTCTGACTTACCAAGAGTAGGATAAAAACATGCACTTATTTAAATTAACTGACGAACAACTCGCACAAATTCTTATCCCGAAACGATTTGTACCACCTACTCCACCTGAACATGAAGGCAAGAATATGGTCTATGTATTTGATAGTGAGGATAAGTTTGAACTGACTTATGATGAGCTGGTGGAAATCATTAGCAAAGCTAGAATGGCTGGTCCGAAGTTGATACCTGTCTTAGGCACCGTGAATTAAATTGTGCAGTGTTCGCACGCCACTTGAAACATAACTTGATTGGAAATGAATTTGGGCTGAGAAAAATTCAGTTCAAATTTAACCTGACGGGCACACTAAAAAATGGGTAATTGTCAGATCGAGTTTGGACTACAACACTTTAGCTCATCGATTTACCATACCGCTAATCTTCACACCATTTTCGTAAATCCAGCGATCAAACTGTGATACTACATTCCGCTTATTAATCCAAGTCAGCATGGTGCTTTTCATAAAGGCAGTTTACTTATAAACAGGGAAATTTCTAAACAATTCCCCTTTAACATGCTTAGGCTATTTGATCCAGAGTTCATCTTTTTGCATCATTTTTAACATTAAATTAAATATAACCAGCGGAGTAACATTTTTTTTGTTAGAGCCGACAACTCTTTGAAAACTAAATTTAACGGTTCGCTCAGGAGCATCCAAATTAACTGGGTAGTTTTGTTTTTCTAAATACAGATGATCTCCTAACATTGGCTCTATACCAGTAATAAAATTAACAATTTGTTGCTCATCACCTTTCATTCGGCATTGAAAATGTAGAAAATTCTTACGCAGTTTTCCAAATAATAATAATATTTTAAGCGCCTTAACCATGTTCTTTTCTTTCAGTGCATCTTGCTGCCTATCATCTTTATAATGAAAATCAAGGAGAGGAATTATTTCATCTGGACGAGTCAGTTTTTTAGCCTTTTCGTAAAGTTCATCAAACCAACTCTCTTCTAAATTCTTACTATAAACATAATTCGTTTTTAAATTAAATTTTTGGCGATCCATCCATTTAGTGCTCATCCATTGACATCGTTGCATCCATTCTTGAGCTTGGGTATCTTCGCTTAAACGACCTTCTCTAAAACTTATCAAACGTTGAAAAGGTGTCAGAGTACTCTTCTCTATACTAAACTTCTTTTCTTGTCGGCCAGCCATCGTAACTGGCTGTGTTTGCTGATAAGAATTAAACCATTTCTGCTGCTGAGTATAACGATTTAGGTTTATGTAGTCTGTACTTGACTTCACTGGACTAAAACACTGTTCTAATACTTTTTTTGAAATGATACACGGCGAATTATAAATTCGATCGACTGCTAATAAATCCAAAACATGAAGGTAATTTGAAGCCGTTTGCTCAATACTGCTATGCCCCATCCAAGAGGCGAGCACCTGCCATTTATGTTGAATAATCTCTTCTTGAGCACGTGCTTTCATACCAAACAATAAATCCCTCATCTTTTTTGCTTTTACCCAAGGACAATCTGTGTAGGTCTTGATCATTTCTTTTGAACCGAGCAAAGTTATTGCTAGATAGTTAGCAGCACTGTGGCGTAATGTATGAAAACTAAAGCCATGATGCATACCTAATATTTGACTAAACAAATCTACTGTAATTTTGCTGATACATTGATCAGTTAATACACGATGATTCACACTAAAAAGTAGATCATCCTGCTGATTAACCAAATATTGCTCATAACGATGTTGTATGTAACGTTGTACTACTAAAAACTCATGTTCTGACAATGCAATTTTCAATGGTATTTGACGATTCGCACTTCGCGTTTTCAGACGGCGATATGAATTGTCTTGGATATGAAGCGTGATATTATTAAAAACTGTATTTTCTTTTTCTTTATAAAGTAGCTCTGGGCAAATAATATCTTGTATTTTAAGACAACGAACTTCATTTAATCGAAGTCCAGTTCTATAACTTAGTAAATACATCAGCTTTAAACAACTCAGATGATCGACCCACTCTGATGCCGTTGGCTCTTGACTTAAATTTTCTAGTTTTTCCAATAATTTGCCAAATAGCAAAGGACTCACTAGCCGTGCATTGCAAATTTGTAAATGCTTAAAACTTGAATTCTGTAACACCAATACCCCTGGAGCATCATAATTCTCTATACAGAATTGATGAAAATCTTTTAGGCGACCAAAACGGTATTCTGCGCTTTGGTGCATCTTACGAGAGGTTTTTCCTTTCACCGAATCTCGTTGAACTGCTTTTTCATCACGTTCACTGCTGTATTTCAATAGCTGCCGATATAAATCCTCATAGTCATCTATGGATTGTTGCTTTAAATCTAATTTATTGAGCCAAATCTCAAATATAAATTCTTTGCCAAACGATCCTAAGTAGCTTTCAATAGTTGATAATTGAAGCCCTCGTTTTTTTAAATGCATTAACCAGTGAATTAAGCGTAGTTGAGCATCAATTAAAGACTTTTCCTCCGTATTAGCATCAACTATCTTCTCCTCTAACACCCTTCTAGTTTCTTGCCAAAAACGTAGCGTGCGTTCTTCTTTATTCCTCTTTTTATCTAAACGCTCAACTTTTTGACCTTTACGTTTCTTTTGACCAAACAACATCAACTCATACGGAATCGTTTGTAATTTGCTTTGAACAGTCGGAACTTCAGGAAGTAACTGCTCTTGTTCAAAATGAATAGGGCGATTATCTGGTTCTGTGACTTGATTGTAATCATTATTCCACAGCAATCTAAATTCGGATGGCCTTAAAGCAACAGTATTAATCTCTTGCTGAAGCACATTACTCAAAAATATATCTATGCTGAGGTTTGGATTAAATTCGAGTACCATTTGCACATCATTAAATGCACGAAATCCACGGCGTTTAATTTGATATTGCAGATCCCCAAGACTTTTTTTCCTGCCTATCTTACTCAAGCTTTCTAAAATACAATCTTCAACTGAATGTTGCAGACAAAATTCTTTCTGAGTAGCTTTCAACTTTTTTAAATATTGCAAAATGAACTGCGCATATGGGTTAAAAAAAACATGTTTCCATTGGTACAACTTTCCCTGTTCTACATCGTTGCCATATTGAGAGTTTTCAACACGATAATGTAGTAACAATGGATTAGTGATTTTTTTGTAGTCCGAATGGTATAACCGAAAACAATTCAGATCTGTACCAAGCTCAATGGCCTCCTGCAATTGCTTCTGAATAGCAATCAAATGCTGTTCATCTGCACAGCCTGAAATATATATAAAACTTAAGCATAAATTTCCCCATAAGTACTTTGGTTCATTCCAATATTCAAATGAATCTTGCCAATACTGCCTTAATTCCTATAGATAATGCAGATTGCACTTTGAATTGTTGTTGCAATATTTTTAGTTCAGCCGTGTCTTCAGTAAAATGTGTGGAATGTGGTGTAAGTGCTTTTTCTAAAAAGGCTAGATATGTGCTACTGAGTTGAGTTTTCGGTAGCCCGCCATAATAGATACCAGGCATGTGATGCTGACTATCCCGCCCAGCAATTACATGAGCAAGATATTCATTATATGTTTCATAATATATATGAAAATATAATTGAGCCTGCAGTTTTTCTACAGTGATCGAACCTACAAACCGATTATCAAGCCAATTCTTAAGTTTCGTATTAATGTGTGTTGATGAAATTAGTGGATTCGATGCTTGTTCTATATAGTCAAACCAAGCAGAAGGTAAATGTAGTTGATGTGTCATCACTTCATTCCACCGCACATGATTTAAGCTCTTAATCTTCTGCTCTGTAATTTTAAGATTTAATTTGAGTAAATATTCGCGACGTCTACTTGAACCATTCTGGATCAAAATTCCATCTTGAATAAGCTCGTTAAAATCCATCAGTGCGACGGGTGATAATCCCGTCAAAAGTGACAATAAACATGCTGCAGCGATTGCAGCATCCCTCCAGTGCCCGGATAACTCGGTTCTCAACACATAAACAATTTGCTTCAGTATATCTGGCGCCAAATAATGTGGATTTGTAACAAAAGGAGCATGACGGCGTTGGCGATGCCGCATTAGATGCGTCGCATTATCGCTGAGTATATAATTTAAATTTTTAGACTTTTCATCTTCTGAATAAAACTCCATTTCAGGATCTAATAGATCAACTTCACCCTCTTCATCTTTGTGAAGAGCGGCATCATAAATACTGATCTTTGCGTTATGTCCAATATCTACTTGCTTACCCGTTTTAATTTCACGAAATTTTTTGAGTTCATTTTTCGTCGGCCATTGCAAAACTTTACTTTTTTTTGACTTACGCTGACGATGAACAACACGACGATCATCAAGTCTTTTAAAAATTATTAATAGAGCCGATAAATACTCTATGGCTTGTACTTGTTTGAAATCTTTAATATTAAAAAGTTGATTACGATCCTCCTTTTTCAAGTTACGTTCGTACATGACATAGCGATTTAGTAGCTCACTGCATTCTTGAAATAATTCAGCATGATTAGAATCCAGAACATATCGTGATACATAGCGAAAGAGATCACAAACATGTTTTTGCTTATTCTCAGCTTTATCAATTTTTGCAAATTCTTGATACTGCCGATATGTTAAAAAACTCGCTTGTAGAATCAAATAACGTTCAGACGACAGCTCTTGAGTATTACTAGTAGTCGGGCATGCAAAATAACTTAAAGAAGCTAGATAATAATATTTACCTAATTGTCTAGAACTAGATATATAGCCATATATCTGTTGTGCTTCCTTATATAGAGCATGGGCTTTTTCACGTAAATCATCTGATAGATCGACAAATTGTGTATTCACAACATGATTGCGTAATAAACAATAATCTTTTTGGAATTTTTCTGCTAAATCTAAGAATTGCTCTTCTGTTTCAATCTTTGGCATATTCGCTTTCGCTTAATTTTTTATCAAATTGCATTGGTTAAATTCATTACGATCTGAACAATTTGGTAAAAGTTGATCTTTTATTGAACTCTTTGTCAGCTTAAAAAATCTAGCAAAAAATTTAGCATCCAGCTCTTTCTGAGCTTTTCTCTCAAAGCACAAGTGTTGCTGTGATTTTTCGATAAAATCATCAAGATTATGTATCAACTGTAAGATTGCAACATAATTAGAATGTACACGTAAGCATGGCTCCGTTTGCATTAATAGCAATATTTTTTGCCAAATTTTCACATAGATTATTTTGAACTTTGCTTGTACTACTACTTTCTGGCTCTGTTTAATCTTTTTGATTTTCAGTAGTTCTGAGTTAATTTTTACTATCTTAAATTGAACATTTTGTCGCTCAAAGCAAAAGGGCATGATAAATTGCCCCATAAATATCTCTATATTTTTTACTAAATAGTCAAATTTTAACATTTTTATCGATATAAAAAATGAGCATATCTTTGTATATTAAAATTCATTTAATTTATCAACTAAATTTTCTCAAAATTACAATTATCAACAAATACATATGGTTTACTTATCATGGGTGGTCTAAATTTTAAAAATTCTTCCACTTTTTTTTAGTTTTCTGTTATTACATGAAACAATACCGTTGTATTACATTTTGAAATGCTGTGTATGCAGCATTGATCAAAAAGATTCTCTGCTATACTTACTTCACGTGTAGCATCAATGGAGTTTCGAAATGCTCAGAACCACTGAACAGAAAAAAAAATATATTCAAGCGACACGTGCGCAAAACTATCAAGCCAGCCTAAAGCTTGAAGGCATTACAACGACAGCTCAAACAACTCAACAAAGTAAAGCTGAAATCTTGCAAAAATATAAGAAGTATTCGCAACCCGAAACTTAGTCAGGTGCATGTATGGATAAATATGGGGAAATGGGTGACAGCCTGTATTGTTACCCTGGCACAAATATCCTAAAGAACAAACTCAATATTCATGATGAACAAATTTTAGAATAAGCTGAACTAGAACTGTCTGGATTGGCAAGTAACTTAATTGAATATGCTGAACCACCTTACGACTTACAATACTTAAAATCAATTCATGCGCAGCTCTTTGGCGACTTATACGACTGGGCAGGAAAGTTAAGACAAATCGATATTTCCAAAGGTGACACCCGTTTTTGTAATTTTTCCCGTATTGAAATTGAAACCAATAAACTACTCAAACCGCTTCAAGAAAAAAAATACTTTCAAGGCTTAGCACCACAACAACTGATTCCTCAACTTGCCGACTTGTATTGTGAGCTTAATGTCATACACCCATTCCGTGAAGGTAATGGACGTACACAACGGATTTTCTTTGAGCATCTGATTGCTCATTGTGGTTATGGTATTGATTGGTCTCGCATTGACTCTCAACAACAATGGATTCAAGCCAATATTGAAGGTTTTTATGGTAATTTAAATCCATTAATTAAGATTTTTGAAATATGCTTTATTCAAAATACCTAAAATTTAAGTAGTCGAAGCCCACAATCCTTAATGAGCCATCATCTTTGCTTCAATCCACTGATTAATTTCCCAAATAAACCAACAATCACGATTCTTAGAAATCTTAATACTCTTCGGGTAATTTAGGATCGTAATATTCAGATTACTTATCCAGAATTGAATAGATCGTTAACTTAGATAGACTTTTAAGCAATGTAACTTGCCGCATGTTTATCAACATATGTCTCAAAAAAGTCTGCCCATACATAGATTTATGGCGTTTAGTGCTTAAATTTCAGATTAATCTTCGTCTGATGACCTGAATGGATGTTACTGAACCGTACCGGGTTTGTCGGAGACTTTTTTATTTAAGTTAAGCCACCTGACCTAACGGGTTAATCTTATCATAGTACATTGCTTCAAACTCAAAAGGCGACACATAACCCAGTGCACTGTGTACA
>NZ_JBWZQN010000097.1:0-6951 GCF_056724605.1 Prolinoborus fasciculus
AAGTTCAGCATCTTTCTATTCTCAATCAAAAATACGAGCATGAACTGGCGCTGTTTAAAAAGCACAAATTCGGCAGTAAAAACGAACATCTCACCGCAAAACAAATCCATCTCTGGGATGAAGCGGTCGAAGAAGATATCGCAGCCGTTGATCTGGAACTGGAACGGCTGAATGCAGATAAAACCGATGCAGCGACACACAAAGCCAAAGCAAATAAACCTAAACGTCGACCACTGCCAGATCATCTACACACCATCCGTATTGAGCATGAACCTGCATCAACCCAATGCGCTTGTGGCTGCCAACTCCGTCGTATCGGCGAAGATGTCAGTGAAAAACTGCATTTCAGACCGGCACAGTTCTATAAGGAACAGCATGTGCGTGGTAAATGGGTCTGTGATCAGTGTGACACCCTGACTCAGCAAGCGATGCCTGCCTATGTAATTGATAAAGGCATTGCTTCACCTGAATTGCTCAGCCATGTGCTGGTATCGAAATATGCCGATCATTTGCCGCTGTACCGTCAACGTCTGATCTATCAGCGGGCGGGAATCGAACTTTCTAGATCAACTTTATCTGACTGGATAGGTCGCTGCGGTGTAGAACTGGAACCTCTGGCCAATGCCTTAAAACAGGTGGTGCTGCAACAGCGGGTGATCCATGCCGATGAAACGCCGGTCACCATCATGCGGATGGGTGATGATGAGAAAAAACCGAAAAAAGGTTATGTCTGGGCCTATGCCACTACACAGTACAATCCAGTTCAGGCAGTGATCTATGACTTTCAGGATAGTCGTTCAGGCCAGCATGCTGAAGCGTTCTTGAAAGGCTGGCAGGGCAATCTAGTCTGTGATGATTACAGTGGTTATAAAGCACGCTTTAAATCAGGTCAGGTCATAGAGGTGGGCTGCATGGCCCATGCACGTCGTAAATTCCATGAACTGCATGTGACCGGGAAAAGTCAGGTCGCTGAACAGGCATTGGTGCTGATTCAGAAACTGTATGCGATAGAAGTAGAACTCAGGAAAAAGACCGATGGTACAGCAGAACAGCGCCGCGAATACCGACAACAGCATAGTCAACCAGTGATGCAACAACTGTATGAATGGCTCAACCAACATCATCTGACAGTGCCATCGAGTTCTCCCACCGCCAAGGCGATCAATTACAGCCTAAAACGTTGGCAGGCACTCTGCCGCTATCTGGATGATGGTAATTTGCCTATAGATAATAACTGGATTGAAAATCAGATGCGTCCCTGGGCGTTGGGGCGCAAGAACTGGCTGTTTGCTGGCTCGCTGCGCAGTGGTCAGCGAGCGGCAAACATCATGACGTTAATCCAGTCAGCAAAGCTGAATGGGCTGGATCCGTATGCCTATTTAAGTGATGTGCTGAAAAGGCTGCCGACACATAAAGTGACCCAGATTGAAGAGTTACTGCCACACTGCTGGAAACCTGAACCGAATTAAAAAATAGGCATGGGGTTCAGCGGACGCTTACCGAACAATGACCATATGGACTGGTATTTATATAAAATCAGGCATTTAGTTGAAAATATGTTTTGTAGATTAAAGCAATTTAGAGGAATAGCTACTCGATATGACAAGCTCAAAAGAAATTATCAAAGTTCTGTTGCTTTAGCCTGTATATTTTTATGGCTACCTTTATAGGGTTAATTATGAACAGTAAATGTCAACAGACCCTAGTTATTTGTAGTCATAAATTTAGTCCCCACTTGTTTTTAAGTGGGGACTAAATTAAGGCTTATAGGATGAATTCATAAGGTGTGTTCAGCGAACACTTACGTTTTGAATAGATTTAAGGAATTAGGCAGACCTCATACCCAAGTTGTCACTTGAATTTGGATAACTTAGGGAAGATCTATATCTAAAGCCTTTATCCAACAGAGTCGTTTTTATCCTAGGGTCCTTACCACTTGTATTCTTTACAAACATATATTTAAAAAAGTGTAGCAAGTTGCTACACTTTTCGCTAGATCAGCTCTTTACCAAAAATATCATTCAGTCTTTCACGAATACTTTGAACGAATTCTGGATTATTTTTAAGTTTATGCTTCATATTTCGTTTAAAGTCATTCAGCCCCATACCAATTTCAGCAAAATCCATTTGGAATAAAGTGTCATTAATGACAATATTTGCTTGAGAGTCAGTGAGGCATCCTACTTTTTTAAACCACTTCTTGAACTGCTGATAATTTTCATCATTATTAAAAATATACCAAGAACGTACATTCGTATCGAATTTAGCCCCTAATTCTTTTACGGATGCATTGTCTTCAAATGGAACATCAAGATAGATTTTTTCAATCACTGCAATTTCATCCAGTGCCTTATCAGCAATCCGATGATGCAGTTTAAAATTCACACCTACAATTGGACGGCCTTTCTTAACGGTTTCATACTCTAATTGTAGATCTGTATTTTCGTTAATTTCTGTCACTATTTTGTCTAATACATAGCGTCTAAAATCTACCCAGCGATCATATTTGGTTTCATTAATATCAATCAGTGCTTTCAAGTTTTCTAAAAGCAATGGCACTTCATAACTCTTTTGATTGGCGTACTTAAATTCGTTTTTAATGAAATAAGTATAAAGACTCATACTGGCAACAGAATCTAGGGCAAAAAGATGTTTTAGCTGATAGGTAGTAAAATTACCCCCAGCCAGTTGAGTGAAATACGGCAACACCTCACTAGTAAAACGAATCTGAATCGCATTTTTAGAGTCATCTTCCCATCTTAACTCACGGATAATGGGAACGACAGAATGTACTTTTTTAGTCTTTCTCTTACCATTATCAGCAGGCTCCTCAATAATAAAATGAGCTACCCGGGATGAAAGCTCTTTATAGATCCGATCTATTGCAACATTAATTGAATTACGTTTATTTAATCCTAGTAAATCTGCCAAATCATCCTTATACAAATAAATATAAGTTTGTTCGGTAATTTCACCATCTACCCTATTTTTCTCACTATAATTCGCAACCGCCATTGCATATAGAAGTGCCTTATATTCATTGGATGACAACTCGATTGGGCGAATTAAGCGGTTACTGGTACTGACAACGCCATTATGGCGAATGTTGCCTATACAGTAGGGAATATAATTCGTTTCTTCTTGCAATGGTTCAGATTCTGTCATAACCGTGATATTTATAATTTGACTTAGTTTTTATATACAAAAGTGGAAAAACTTTCAAGACTTTCACCACAAGATTCTAAAAGTGGAAGGTCCGTCATCAAAAAAAGCGTTATTATCCGGTTTTTTGCCTTTAAAGTGGAATTAAATACAATATTTCCACCCTACAGTGACAGACCTTCCACCTTTAGCCCCCGAAATTACAGTTTAGAATGACTATTTTTACTTTTTTCACCCACATTCAGATAGGTTAAGTTAAATAGAAACCCTGATGTGACAAGGCTTCCACCTTTCAGTTAGATTCGAAAGGTATAACTGCACATATAATCATCAGGAAATATCCAATAAAAACAGATTATCCACAGGTTAAGAATATACAGTGACAACCCTTCCACCTTTAAGGCTTAGTTACGAGACTTTATTAACATATTAAATAATTGTTTTTTAAATTATTTTTAAATAAAAATAGCGGTTTAAAAAATAGCAGTGACAAACCTTCCACCCTAGTGACAGACCTTCCACTTTATAGTGACAAACCTTCCACTTTAGAGTGACAGACCTTCCACTTTAGAGTGACAAACCTTCCACTTTAGAGTGACAGACCTTCCACTTTAGAGTGACAAACCTTCCACTTTTAAAACTCTAAGCATTTGTTTTATATAATAAAAATACACTCTTAATTATTAATTAGCTAAATAACTAATTATTCTAATTATTAATTAAGCTAGCTTAGTTAAAAATTTATTTTTAAGCTGTTTTACATCTGAACAAATAGGATTTATAAATTTTAAAACTATAGTAAGATGAGTGAAAGTTATTTATATTACTAAACATTCAAATACGGAATCATCTGACACGCATGTCTGCAAAAATTATTACTGTTGCTAACCATAAAGGCGGATGTGGCAAAACAACGACTGTTGTGCACCTAGCCTCAGAACTTGCCAATCTGGGCAACAAGGTTTTAGTCATTGATTTAGATCCTCAAGCAAACGCAAGTTTACACATTGGGATCCAACATCCAAGCGAAATTGTTGTGACTACAGCAGAATTACTAGTGGGCGATATTTCGTTGTTGGCAGATGCATTACAAGAAGAAACGAACTTTGAAAAAGTATCATTAATTTATGGTTCCTTGAATTTAGGAAAAACTGAAGACCAACTAAAAGAAGAAGCTCCCCGTCCTTCTGAAGAGTTAAATATCAAGTTAGAACTGTTAAAAGATCTTTATGATTTTATATTGATCGACTGTCCACCTAGTCTTAAATTATTAACCAGCAATGCCCTGGCATCTTCAACACATGTCATTATTCCTATCGAATCCGGATCACAATATGGATTGTATGGGGTAACAGATCTTTTAAATCATCTTGAAAAGATCAAACGTATTAATCCAGATTTAGAGCTTTTAGGCGCTTTACTAATTAAGCATGATGAACGTCAGAATGTCTGTAAGCTGATTCGGAATGAAGCCTTAAAACAGGTAGGAAAACTTTTAGAGACCACCATTCCTCAAAGTACTAAAGTTAATCAAGCAGCGATTCTGCAACAATCACTTTTGAATGTAGAAAAAAATTCAAAAGTACGTAAGGCTTTTGAAAGCCTTGCCAATGAAATTGTAGCTAAAGTTTAAACCTGAGAGTATTATGGCAAGCACCAAAGAGCTTTTAGCTCAGAAACTGAAACAGAATACAGAAAAACATCAGCAAGCACAGAAAGACAATATTAGAGAGCTGAAAGAGTTTAGACGTAATGTTCCTATTGAGGATATTAGTCGCAGTCCAAACCAGCCGCGTAAATTATTTGAAGAGTCACAATTAAAAGAACTGGCGGATTCCATTAATGAAGTCGGTCTGTTGCAGCCCATTACAGTGCGTAAACTTGATAATCTGAAATATGAACTCATTGCAGGCGAGCGGCGCTTACGGGCGCACCATTTACTCGGCAAGTCTGTGATTGAAGCGATTATCATTGATGCGAATAATGTAGAAGCATCTTTGTTAACCTTAGCAGAGAATTTAAAGCGTCAGGACCTGACAGATTATGAAATTTTTATTGGCCTGAACTCACTTGATGAGAAGTTAAAGAAAAACAAGCAACGTTTAGCCAATTCACTGGGTTTAAATCGCGAAGATATGTACAAGTATTTAGCGTACGAAAAACTGCCTCAAGTAATTTTAAATGACCTTGATGTGGAACCAGGCCTACTAGGTCGTACTGCTGCAACTGCATTCAAAAAATTTCTGTCGGATCATATAGAGCAACTTTCTGAGGCCGAAAAGGCTTTGCTAGGGGCTTGGGAAAAAGTAAAAGACAAAAAACTAGAGCAAAGTAAAGTTACTGCCTATGCTGAAAAAATATTGAGTCAGGATCCAGGAAAACTGACCACAACATCTGTGGTTAGAAAAATTGAATATGCAGGTAAGATTGCGGGGAATATCAAACTCAATCAAAAACAGCTTAAGGTTTCTCTGAATATCTCGGAAATTGACGAAGCTAGTCTCTTACAACTAGAAGATTTTTTAAAACAGCTTATTCAGAAAAGTGAAAAAGTGTAGCAAGTTGCTACACTTTTTTTGACAATCTCAAACTAGGGCGTGTTATCAATTAAGCCAGAAAGATCGCTGATAAGAAGTTTTGAGCCAATTTATCATAGCGTGTGGCAATAGCACGATATTGTTTGAGCTTGGCAAAAAAATTCTCGATCAGATGTCTTGCCTTGTAGATATGTCAATCATAATCACGCTGATCAATAGAATTACTTTTCGCGGGCATCACAACTTGACCCTTCGCCTCTAAAATTGGATCAATGACCCGATCCCTAGAGTTGTAGGCTTTATCCATAAACCAGGTCTGGCTCAACGATAAGTCCAGCAACACATCTGAACCGTTTAAGTCATGGACCTGCCCATTCGTGAGATAAAATCCTGTCGGGTTGCCTAAAGCATCAGTACGGGCATGAATTTTGGTGCTTAAGCCCCCTTTACTGCGCCTAGTCGCCTGATTTCCCCCCAGCGCTGTGTTGGTAAGCACGTACAATGGGGTGGAGTCTAACATGACATATTCATTGTCAAGGTCATGTGACAGCACTTCAAAGACTCTCTGCCACACACCTGTTTTAGCCCAAAGACTAAAACGAGTATGCACTACTCTAAAATCACCAAAGCGTTCGATTAAGTCTCGCCACGGGATACCTGAACGATACCGCTTCAACAAATAGTCGGTTATCTTTGGCCGTTACTCCAACAGTACCCATTCGTCCATGTAACAGATCTTTAATCTGTTCCCACTGATCATCTTTTAATGCATAGCGTTTAGTCATGAAAAAATTATGAGGACCGGTAAGATTTTCTCAAGCTAATTGATGACACCTTAATTGAAAATAAAAAACGGTTTTAAATATTATTTCTATAAATTTCAATGTTACACTGACTTATAACAGGTTTTAATTGATTCCGCTTAGATGATATATGGGACCTAAAAAATTAACTAATTAACTTATGTCCATGAAAAAAGTATAAATAAATGGACATATATCAATGATGTATGGTTGTTTTTTTATAATAAATAGCCTAAGTGATCGTTAGTGAATAGATGTTTTTTTTGGTGCGGTATAATTACCTGAAAATCCAGACATCAGTTATAAAATGAGATAAATTTTGGGTGGTGTTTCAAAAAGTATGCTGACATTAAATGAAGCCATTATTGATGTAAAAAAAGGTTAAGTCGAAAGCTTTAAAATGGTTTTCAATCTTTTTTGAAAAATTACAACTCCTTCTAAAACCGCGC
>NZ_JBWZQN010000098.1:0-6729 GCF_056724605.1 Prolinoborus fasciculus
GCTGGCGACCATAGCAAGAGTGAACCACCTGATCCCTTCCCGAACTCAGAAGTGAAACCTCTTAGCGCTGATGGTAGTGTGGGGTTACCCATGTGAGAGTAAGTCATCGCCAGCTCATTATTCGAAAATCCCCCTCCGCTAAGGCAGAGGGGGATTTTTTTGTGCGTGGAATTTTAGATAAGATATTTAACATATCTATATCTCAAAGTTGATCAGATTCTTCTGAGACAGAGAATTCCTGTTAATTTGTTTGACCTATTGGGATCTCTGTAAAACTAGCGCTATAAGAGTTTACAAGCTGATCTTATAAACCTTACAAAATAAAAAACCAGCGAATCGCTGGTTTTTTATTGCAGACTATTTTAGCCAAACACGCGCATTACGGCTGCGATTAATACCCAAAGAATGACAATCGCCACGATGGGTTCAACAATCTTTGCCCATGTTGGGGTATTGATAACAATGACTTCTTCGACATCTTGATGCTGCTGATTCTGGCTTACCATTTGATTAAACTCCTTCATTGATGTTTCCAATGATAGCTCTTCTTGCACAATTGGTTTAGAGCCTTTGAGTTCTGTTAGCTTGTTTGTTGTCCAAACCCAATCATCTGCTTGACCAGATAAATGTTCAATTTGCCCGGTCAGTAATTCCTGAATGCTATGGATATTATGGTTGCCGGTATCATGCAGTTGTTTTAATTCAATAAGCTGTAAATGAAAAATTTCTGAAGTGCTGTGCTCAAGCTGGGCTCGATCCAGAGTAGATTGATTTTCCGGACTGGTAGCGAGATGACGCACGATTTCCAGGATATATAATTCATCAGGATGATTGATTTCATTATAAATTTTTTGTGGGTTATGACGCCATTCAGTAATAAGTTTTCCTAAAGTTAAGGCATTGATTTCTGATATATATTTTCGTCTTTCTTCTTTTGTATATTCTTTTAGAAGCTCAGGCTTTTGAGTCTCTATCTGTTCAACAAAATATTGTACTAAATCAAAAGCCATTCACTTGCTCCATTATTTTTAATCTAATAGTCTTAAAGTTGGTTTTTTCTTTGGTTGTTCAGTTTGTTCTTCAGTGCTTGATTTTAAAGCATCTTCATCATTTTGTGTATGCTCATATTCACCTGGATCAAAGAATAAACCTTGACTATTTTCACGTGCATAAATGCCGAGTACTGCTGCCATAGGCACATAAATATCACGAGAAACGCCACCAAAGCGAGCCGAGAAGCTAATGGCATCATTGCTCATATGCAGCGCATGCACGGCATGTGGCACAATATTCAGAACAATCTGTCCATCTTTAATAAACTGCTCAGGAACCATGGTATTTGGGCGTGTGGCATCCACCAGCAGGTAAGGCGTCATATTGTTATCGCAAACCCACTCATAGATTGCACGTGCCATATAGGGACGGGTAGGGCTAAGGTTGAATTCTTGTTCGGACATGATGTTTCTCTATGGATGTTTGAGTTGCACTGAATAACGGTTCTTTTCCTGCAATGTCATGGATTTTACAAAGGCAGGACGACTAAAAATTCGTTGGCAATATAAATAAAACGGACGGCATTGCTGCTGTGGTAATTCTACGCCCATCTGTTTCAGACGGATAAAAATTGGTGCCAGCATACAATCCAGGATACTAAATTGTTCAGACATAAAATAGGGAAAATGTTGGAATAGTGGCATCAATGAAATCAGGATATCCTGTAACTGTTTTTGTGCCTGAGCTTTGGCTTTCTTATCCAGCGTATCAGGATGGCGTAACATGATATCAGCCAGCTTCAGCCAGTCATTTTCAAAGCGCCAGATGTATTGTCGTTGCTCTGCCCGGGGCATCGGAGCATCGGCATACAGTTTGTTCTGACGATAACGATCATCTACATATTCAGAGATAATTGAAGTATTAAATAATTTGAGTTCATTTTCGATCAGCATCGGCAATTGATTATAAGGATTGAGACTGGCCAGATCCTCATCATCGGCATCCACCAAAATCAGGTTATATTTAATCTGTTTTTCGGTAAGCACATAGCGAATCCAATGGGAACGAAAGTCATCGGCATGACTATAGAGAGTGATTCCTTGAAGAGGCGCGCTTTCGACTGACATAAATCCTGATGAGCTTCTAATGAATAGACTAGGATACTAAAATTCAACCTAAAAAGCACCAAGCATCAAAGATCAATCGGCTTGAGCCGAGGTAGATTATAAGAAAAACAACTGGAGGAAAATAAGATGCTGATCAAGCTTCCTGTCATTTTGCTGTTTATCTGTATTGGGATCGCAAATTATTATTTGATGAAGTCATTCTGGTGTCATGAAGGGGTGTGGGGTAAGGATGTGCATGAACAATAACAAGGAAAAAGGTCTAAATTACCAATTAACTACCATAAAAAAACCCTGGAAAATCCAGGGTTTTTTGTCCGAGTCGGTAAACGAATTAACGTTTAGAGAACTGAGGACGTTTACGAGCTTTACGTAAACCAAGTTTCTTACGTTCAACTTCACGAGCATCACGAGTAACGAAACCAGCTTGACGAAGAGCAGGTTTTAAAGTTTCGTCAGAAGCGATCAATGCACGAGTAATACCGTGACGGATAGCGCCTGCTTGACCACCAATACCACCACCAGCAACAGTGATGTAAAGGTCATATTTGTCAGTAGCTTCAAGAAGCTCAAGTGGTTGGTTAACAACCATACGAGCAGTTTCACGACCGAAATACTGTTCAAGAGTACGGTTGTTAATTACGAGTTTACCAGTACCAGCTGATAGGAAAACACGTGCAGTTGCGGTCTTACGGCGACCTGTACCATAATTAGTAGCCATGTGCTGTTATCCCTTAGATGTCCAAAACTTGTGGCTGTTGAGCAGCGTGTGGATGCTCAGTACCTGCATACACTTTCATTTTCTTGATCATTGCATAACCAAGAGGACCTTTAGGTAACATACCTTTAACAGCTTTTTCTAGAACTGCTTCTGGTTTGTGAGCGATTAACTTTTCAAAGTTAGTCTCACGGATACCACCAGGGAAACCAGTGTGGCGATAGTATTTCTTATCTTGTGACTTTTTACCAGTCACAGTGATTTCTTCAGCATTGATAACAACGATGTAGTCGCCAGTGTCAACGTGAGGAGTATAAGAAGTTTTATGCTTACCGCGTAAACGACGAGCGATTTCAGTCGCAAGGCGACCTAAAGTTTTGCCAGAAGCATCAACAACGTACCAGTCGTGTTGAACTTCAGCTGGCTTAGCGCTGAGAGTTTTCATTAAACCACTACCTATTATAGTTGGTTTGGACTATGGAATCTGTCCAAACTAAAGGAGACGCGATTCTAAACGAATACGTGAAGAATCACAAATGAAAATTAAAATTTCAAGCGCTGTATTTTATCTAATCTCCCTGGTGAAAGAAAGACCTAAGCCTTTATATGCTACAAAAACTGCAACTATATTTGTAACCATAGTTTCAATGGTATCAAAATATTGATTTATAAGTACTCTTTGCAATGATTACTACAGCGTAGGCGTGATCGGGTTATAATATTTCTCAGCTTTGCCAAATTGAGAAGATGATGCTGCCTTTATATGTCACCAGTGGGGAACCTGCCGGAATTGGTCCTGATATTTGCCTGAGTCTTGCAGATCGTGTTGATGAGCGCCCAATTGTGGTGTTGGCGGATATTCATATGCTCGAGCAACGTGTTCAGATACTCAAATTATCGGTTGAGCTGATTGAATATCAAGGACAGGAGTCATCTTCAGGCATCGGTCAGCTATTTGTAGAGCATGTTCCCGTGCAGCAAGACGTCGTATTGGGTGAGCTGAATCCGAACAATGCGGCTTATGTACTGGAGCAACTGCGTCGATCCGCAGACTATGCCATGTCAGGAAAAAGTGTCGGCGTCGCGACTGCGCCTGTACAAAAGTCCGTGATAAATGAAGCGGGCATTTCTTTTAGTGGTCATACCGAGTATTACCAGGAATTTGCTGGTGTTCCACGTGTAGTCATGATGCTGGCCACCAAAACTTTACGCGTGGCCTTGGCCACTACCCATCTTCCGCTTCGTGCTGTGGCAGATGCAATTACCCCTGAGCGCTTGCATCAGGTGATTGATATTCTGATTCACGATCTGAAATCCAAATTCAAGATTGAACAGCCGAAGATACTGGTTTGCGGTTTAAATCCGCATGCCGGTGAGGGCGGTTATTTGGGGATGGAAGAAATTGAAGTGATCAATCCGGTACTCGAAAGCTATCGTGCTCAAGGTATCAACATGAGTTTAAGCCTACCTGCTGATACTTTATTTACTCCAGAAAACCTAAAAGATGCTGATGCTGTTCTGGCGATGTATCACGATCAAGGTTTACCTGTGTTAAAATCACAGGGTTTTGGTGAAGCCATTAATATTACCCTCGGCTTACCGTTTATTCGAACTTCTGTTGATCATGGCACAGCACTCTCCCTTGCGGGGACGGGACTTGCGAAAAGTTCCAGCCTGCACGTTGCTGTCGATTTAGCCCTCGATCTGGCGCGCCACTGATTATTGTTCATCACTCACGTTGGAAATGTTTTTATGTATCAAATTAATGCCTTAAACCCAAAAGATGAAGGGCATCAGGCTCGAAAAAGATTTGGTCAAAACTTTTTACATGACCAGCGTGTCATTGCCAAAATTGTACGCTCAGTCAATCCGCGTCCAGGTCAGAACATCCTGGAAATTGGCCCGGGTCTGGCCGCTTTGACCTCACCTTTAATTGGTGAATGTGATGCCTTAACTGTACTTGAACTGGATCGTGATCTGGCGGCAGGTCTGCCGGGTCGTGTACCACATCCGGAACGTTTAACCATTATTGAAGCCGATGCATTGAGATATGATTATTCTCAATTGTTCAAGGAAGATCGTCCATTACGTGTCGTCGGTAACTTGCCCTATAATATTTCAACGCCACTGTTATTCCATCTCCTGGAATTTGGTGACAAAGTGCAAGACATGCATTTCATGCTGCAAAAAGAAGTGGTAGACCGTATTACCGCATCACCCAATACCAAAGAATATGGCCGTCTGTCGGTGATGATTCAATATTTCTGTAAACCGACTTTCTTGTTCGAAGTACCACCAGGATCTTTTAATCCGCCACCAAAAGTGACTTCAGCAGTATTCCGTTTAGAGCCTTATAAAGTTAAACCGATTGTGGCGAAGAATGAAAAAGCATTGGCACGACTGGTATCGCATGTATTTACCCAGCGTCGTAAAACCCTGCGTAACAGCTTGAAAGGTATGCTGATCGAAGATGGTTTTGAAAAAGCGGGTGTTGATCCGATGGCACGTCCAGAAACTCTGACACTTGAACAGTTTGTTGCACTTTCAGATCAAATGGTGGCTTAAATTACGATGAACCGTACTGCTCGATATAATTATGTGATTGGGGATGTTCAAGGCTGTTTTGAGGCTTTGAAAGCTTTACTCAAGGAAATCCAGTTTGATGCAGAACAAGATTTTATCTGGTTTGCTGGAGATTTGGTTGCACGTGGTGAAAACTCAATTGCAGCGTTGCGGTTTATCAAAAAGCTGGCTGAGCAAGGTGCGGCTGCGGCGGTCTTGGGAAATCATGATTTGACTTTGCTGGCTTATGCCCGCGGCATCAAACCGGTGAAAGAAAAAGACAATGTTCGTGATGTGATTGATGCGATCGACAGTGATGACTTGATTGACTGGCTGCGCAAACAGCCAATGTGTCTATTTCCAAATGAGCAGACTATCCTGACGCATGCTGGGATTCCGAATATCTGGAGTGCAGAAAAAACTGCTCAATTGGCACAAGAAGTCGAAGCGATCATTGCTCATGATGACTTCGAGGTGCTGGATGATTTTCTGAAAGAAATGTTCGGGAAAGAACCCGCACTTTGGTCGGATCAGCTACAAGGCCATGAACGTATTCGCTGTATCGTGAACTACCTCACCCGAATGCGTTTAACTGACGCTGAGGGACGTCTGGAATACAGCTTTAAAGATGCGCTGGATGATCCGATGCCGGAAGGTTTTAAACCTTGGTTTGAGTTTGAATCACAGGCCGCACAAACTCATCAGATCCTGTTTGGTCACTGGGCCGCCTTGAATGGTAAAACCATTTCGAACAAGATTCAGAATGTAGATGGCGGTTGTGTCTGGGGTAATCAACTGATAGCATTCCGCCTAGAAGATCAGCAGATGTTTGCAGTGGACAATCCGGCGATGTAAGCACATTCCATAAAAAAGCCACGTGATTACGTGGCTTTTTAGTTTTAAAATTTAGTCTGCTCGAATCCAGGTCTGGTTACGGCCTAGAACTGAAACGCCAATACTGGCACGTAAGGTTAAACGTTTACCGGTATTGTTTAAACGCATTTTTGCATCATAAATTTTACCTGCCAATGGGTCGATAATACGACCTTTGTCATAATTCTTGGTACCTTCAACCAGTTTTAGGCCTTTTAAAATGGTCATGCCTAAAATAGGCTGATTGGTATAAGGTGCAGGGCAGTTATTGCATTTTTCACGTGGATTATAGTCTGGGCGAGGCGTGATTTTTACAATTTTGCCTGAATAGGTAACCTGAGTTCGATGAAATATTTTAGCTTTTTAGCAAGTTTTGGAAAGTTGGCTTATTTGGATTTAAGCAATAAGCCACTATAGCAGCCATAATATTCACCATAAAGTTATTCACCGAACGATGAC